>NZ_JBXTEF010000020.1:0-6026 GCF_057495195.1 Cysteiniphilum sp.
GTTACGCACTTTAGAAAAACTATGACTTTATAAACACCCCGTCAGCCTACGGCTGCCACCCCTCTTGCAAAGAGGGGAATTAAGCAAAGGTTGATGATTCCCCTCTTTGCAAGAGGGGAACCGAGCTTGCGAGGTGGGGGTGTTGAAATAGCAAAAGTGCGTAACTCCAGTAACTAATAAGCTTGTTCCTTAGTAACCTTAGGGCTCGCGCTAAAACAAATATAAAAATAGGAAAAACATGTCAAATCTGAGTCATTTCATCTCTCAAAATTTAATACTATGTATTATCTTTGTCCTTGCTATTTTGATCTATCTTGGTTACGAAATTCGCCAAGCTAAATCAGGTCGCTTCCAACTATCAATACAAGATGCCATTAACCTCACAAACCGTGATAAGGGCATTTTCTTGGATATTCGCGATAGCAAGCTTTTTAATGAAAGTCATATTGTTGGCGCGATCAATAGCAGCGCTGCTGGGCTTAAAGAAAACACTAAAATACTTAATAAATATAAGAACAACCCAATTGTTATCTATTGTGCAACCGGTGCGCAGAGTGCTAGTGTTTGCGATTTGTTAAAAAAGGCAGGATTTGATAAGCTTTACACACTAAAAGGTGGCTTCAAACAATGGTTACAAGATAAATTACCTACTGATAATAAAGCCGTAGCGCATAATGAAATGAATACTGATAAGAAAGATATAAAAAATAGAAAAGATAAAAACAATAACAACGACAAAAGCGACAAAAATGGTAAGAGCACATCTAAATGATTGAAATATACACTAAACCGACTTGCCCTTATTGCATCAATGCCAAAGCATTGCTTAGCACAAAGGACGTGACCTTTACTGAATATAACATCAGTGATAGGCCTGAATTACG
The DNA here is from genome assembly GCF_057495195.1 of Cysteiniphilum sp. NCBI lineage: Bacteria > Pseudomonadati > Pseudomonadota > Gammaproteobacteria > Thiotrichales > Fastidiosibacteraceae > Cysteiniphilum > Cysteiniphilum sp. Next base: position 885 of record NZ_JBXTEF010000020.1, read on the forward strand.
CGAAGAGATGATTAATCGTGCTTCAGGACGCTCAACAGTGCCGCAAATATTTATCAACAATCAACACATCGGTGGCTGTGATGACTTGTATGCCCTTGAAGATGCCAATAAACTAAACCCATTACTTGGAAAATAACACTTAACTTAACTACATAAGGAAAGATAATGACAACTGAAACAAATACTCCTGATATTCAATTTCAAATCCAAAAACTTTATACCAAGGATATTTCATTTGAAATCCCTAAAGGTGCTGATGCATTTAAGCAGGAGTGGAAACCTGAATTAAATGTTGCTTTGAACACTAAAGTGACAGGCTTGCCTGAAGAAAATATGTATGAAGTTGTGCTCACAGTTGAAGCAGATGTTAAATGTGGTGATGCTGATGCATTTAAAGCAGAAGTACAACAAGCGGGTATCTTCCTTATTTCTAATATGGAAGAAGGCCAACTAGATCATGCGCAATATGCATTTTGCCCTAATATCTTATACCCATATGCACGCGAGGCAGTCTCTGACTTAGTTGCTAAGGGTGGTTTCCCACAACTATGCTTGGCACCTGTTAACTTTGATATGATTTATCAACAAAAACAACAAGAACAAAAAGATTCATCGCAAAAAGCGAACTAATATTCAGATTATATATCCACCTACTCCATAAACTCTTATTTCTTATACGAATCTGCCTTTCATTATCTAATAGGCACTTTATAGAGGCTTCGACTTACGCTCAGCCAGCGTTTACACAATCAAAGTGAGCTGTAGTATTGTCATAGCCATATTTTACTAATAGTGAATGCGTAAAATACACAGTCGCTTAAACTATCTATGTCTTATGGATTTTAGTAGTTGGTATGCCACCGGCACAATAAACAATGAAAACAGTGATCCTAATAATAACCCTGCAACAATAACCATACCGATTTGTTGACGGGCATGCTCGCCAACTCCTGTACTTAGCAATAATGGAATAGCACCTAAAATCATTGTTGCTGATGTCATCAAGATTGGGCGCAAACGTGTCGCAGCGCCTTTAATTACCGCTTCATTTAATGCTACACCTTTAGCTAATAACTCATTAGAGAACTGCACAATCAACACACCGTGTTTAGATACCAATCCAATCAAAGTGATTAAGCCAATATCTGTATAGATATTTAACGTCCCTCCGATAAGTTTAAGCCCAAGTAAAGCACCAATTACACATAGAGGCACTGTCAATAAAATAATAAATGGATCAACAAAGCTTTCAAACAGTGCAGCAAGCACCAGATATATAAACAAAAGCCCAGCAATAAAAATAATAATCATGCTGTTATTGCCCTCAAGCATATCTTTAGCATCCCCTTTGAATGCCAAACTTGTACCAGGCAATAGCTGCTCGGTAATTGCCTTGATTTGCTCGACCACTTGCCCCATTGAAGCATTTGGCTGCAAGTTAACACTAATCGACATCGCATGCATTTGGTTATAAGTTGTTAAATAAGGAATTTTCACCACTGGTGCGATGCTTACCAAGCGCCCTAGCTGCACCCAACCACCTGAATCAGTTTTGATATACAAACGATTTAAAACACCAAAACTCTTAAGATCTTTTTTCGGTAGCTGCACATAAATTGGGAAGCTCTCACCACCGGTTTCATAATCACGTGACAACTGCCATCCACCAAACATAATATTTAAGATCGTTTGGATATTAGCCGGATCCACATCTAATAAAGCAGCATTGGTATAATTAATATTCATATCAAATTGCCCGCTATCCGCAGCACTACCTATACTTGCATAGGATATACTTGGCAGTTTCTCAAGCATATTGATTAAATTTTCTGCTTTTTTATAAAGTGTTTGATAGTCATCCATACTCAATAGATACATTTGAATATCGCCATCACCTGATTGATTGCGTCCTGATAATGGAAATACCCAACTACTCCCTTGTATGCCTTGAGTGTTTTTAATAATCCCATTTAATTCACGCGCCACCTTGTAGGCATTGGTGACTTGATCCTCTTTTAAAATATTCATTGAGAAACCTGATGTTTGACCACTTTGCGTATCAACAAAACCAAATGAGTGATCAAATACCTTGCTGGGTAGTTTACCTTGGATCTCATCCAACTTTTGCATGATAAAATCTGAGCTTGCATTGCTTTGTCCGACAATATTCACACCAACCACGCCAATGGTATCATTAGGCTGCAGTGCTGTAGGCATCGAGCGAAACAAACCAATCCCTGCAATAATTAAAATCACAAAAATAGCAATGACCCAAAAGCGGACTTGCAACACGAAGTAGAGTGATTTTTTATATGCTTTTTCACAGCTTGAAAACACTCTGGTGACAAACTTCTCATAGCGATTTTCTCTTGCATTACCCAAAGTATGTGCACACATAGTAGGTGATAAGGTCAACGCCACAAAGCCTGAGATTAAAACACTTGCAGCCAAGGTAAAGGCAAATTCACGAAAGAAAACGGCTGATTTATCATTCATAAATGCAATAGGGATGTAAACGGCAATCAATGTAATGGTCATGCCAATAATCGCAAAGCCAATTTCTTTACTGCCTAAAATTGCTGCATCAAACGCATTATAGCCCTTTTGCATATAGCGATAGCAGTTCTCAAGGACAACGATCGCATCATCAACCACAAGCCCCACGGCTAGCACAATAGCAAGTAACGTCATCATATTGATACTAAAGCCTAGCGGCCAGATAATCACAAAGACGCCAATTAAACATACCGGTAAGGTAACAATAGGCACCAGTGCCGCTCTAAAGCGTCCTAAAAACAATAATGAAATCAATGATACCAAGATAATGGCTTCAATAATCGTCTTAATGACTTCATATAAAGAAGCTTTAAGTGAGGTTGCCACATTAAAGAGTACACTGGCTTTCATGCCAGGTGGCAATGAACCTTGCATTTGTTTAACGGCATTGGCAACGGCATTGGCAACATCGATTGGATTCGCGTCACTGGTTTGCGAGACATTAACCACAACACCTGGCTCACCATCAATAATACTGATTGAACCATTGGCAAGCGATAAATTGCCTAAATATATTTTGGCAATTTGCTTTAAATAAATCAGTTTGCCATTGTGCTTAGCAATAATCAGGTTTTCAAATTTGCTAATACTATCTAATGCACTATCGACATTAATCGTATAGGTATTATTATTGGTAATAAGCTGTCCCGCGGAGACATTACGATTCAATTGCTCTAGTTTATTGACAACATCAATGGCTGAAATTTTCAAAATCGCCATTGCTTTGGGATCAAGCTCTATACGTAGTGCTGAGCCTTCGGAATAAACTTGCACATCACCAACGCCTGGAATCTGTGCTAATTGTTTGGTAATCGTATCATTGATATAGGATGTTAAGCTTTCTGTTGAGCGATTGCTATCTTGAAAACCAATAAGCATTACTTGCGAGCCATTACCACGCTGCTTAATCTGAGGTGTTTGTGCGTTTTGTGGTAGATCAACACCAGCAATATCGCGCATTACTTCAGATTGTGCGGTAATGAATTTCTCTTGATCAATATTGCCAAAGTTCAGTTTAATCTGACTTTGATCTTGCATTGATGTCGCTTCGATATAACTTAGATTTTCCGTCCCTGAAATTGCAGCAACAAGCTGTTGGGTAACATCTTTTTGCACCACATCGGCACTAGCCCCTGGATAACTGGTTTGAATCATCAGCACTGGTTTAAACACTGTTGGTTCAAATTGTAACTTAACATAACTAAAACTTAATAAACCACATAATACCAATATGGCATTAAGTACAAATGACAGTACGGGGCGTTTAATACAAATCTCAGACAGCTTCATTTATTTCTCCACCTTAACGGCAACACCATCAGAAATATTCCCTTCAGAAGATACAATCACCTCTTGCCCTTTACTTAAACCCTCCAAAATACTGACATAACCTTTATCTATTTGTCCAATTTGCACTGGTACAATTTTGGCTTTACCATCAACAATAACATAAACGATAAAACCACCACTTTGCGCGCTTAATGCACTTTCTGGTACCGCCAATACCATATTATTTTCTTTGATAATTTGTGAGATATAAACACTCATACCAGGATTTAACAGATTGTCCGTGTTTTTAAATACAGCGCGCACAGTAAAGGTTAGATTATCATCTGAAACATCTGGCGAGATATAATCAACCTTGGCATGAAAAACTTTCCCTGGAAATGCATCAACTTTAAAGTCAACTGTTTGTCCAAGTTTAATACTACCAGCATAAGATTCCGGTAACGCATATTGTAACTCTAGATTTTCCTTATCCACCAATGATACTAAAGTGTCTCCTGCTGAAACATAACTGCCTTTTGCTAAAGTTGTTAACGTTAAATAACCACTAAAAGGTGCAACAATTTTGGTATTGGATAACTGGTACAATGCTGCATCATATTGCGCTTTTGTTTGCATATAGCTTGCTTTGGCATTATCTAGCTCACTTTGTGACACCGCATTATTTTCCTTATACAACGTATCTGTTCGCTTATATTGCGCCTCAGATTTTGTAAAGTCTGCCAAAGTAGAGCTTACATCTGCCATTTGTTTGGTATCATCTAGCGTCATCAGAAGCTGCCCTTCTTTAACATACTGTCCACTGACAAAATCAATACTATTAACAATTCCTGCAATTTGTGCTTTAAGTGTGACCGTATTTGGCGCGATCAATAAACCTGTCCCTTTAGCTGATAGTGGGATATTACGCTCATTGACCGCTGCTACCATAACGCCTGTAGGTTCAACATGAAAACTCATCTCTTTTTTAGCGGTTGCTAGAAACAAAAAATAAATAGTGATCAACAATAAAATTGCTGTCACAATTCCGAAAATAATATGTTTTTTCATCCATTAATACCAATGATATAAAGCACTACCGCTTAAACTAGACGATCTTTTGGCGCGATTCAAGAACATTAATAAATGTTGTTTAAAATAACACGTGAATTGTCCATACCCATCATGAATCATTTTGCGGTGTTTAGTTGCAAAGCAGTTTATGAGAATTTTGCAAAGTTGGATTGCAGGTAATAGCTGCCCTTGACAGAGTCTTTGGGCGCTCATTTGCTAAAACAATGAAACTATTCATTGTTTCTT
>NZ_JBXTEF010000021.1:0-2275 GCF_057495195.1 Cysteiniphilum sp.
TTGCACAACACCATCTTGATTGCTATCTTGCCACAATCTAAGCTCATCAAATGCTGTATCATTATGATCAAAAATACCATCGTTATTATTATCCAAGTCTGATAGCGCATCAAAACCATCTGTGGCTTTCTCTCCATTTGCTTTAATGGTATTGTCCCCAAATAACTCTAATCCATTATCAATCTGTCCATTTTGATCTAAATCACGTACCAGCAAAGCATCATCAGCACCAGCCCAACCTGAGGCATATTTCACTCCATCACCATTGTGATCAAATAGCACACTACCATCAGCAGCAATTGTTTCAATACCATCACCATCTAAATCAAAAACTAATGGATCAACTCGCAACGGTACTGCATTGGCTGCGGCGTTGAAATTGCTATTAATAAAAGCATCCAAAAGTCCACTATCTCTTACCCTATCAAGCCAGTGCTTAAGCTCTTCAGGGTTCTTTGATAAAAGTTCTTCTATATCATCAAATTGACCAAATATATTTTTAAAATCTGACAACCTATTTCGAGCTGCTAGCAGCCCACTAAAGGTTATTCCTTCTGCATTTAACATCTGTTTGTATAAATAATTAAACTCTTGCGCTGTAATATTTGTATTTCCTGAAATCTGTTCCAGTAGATTAGACAAGAGCTCATCTGCTTTAGCAATCATGCTTATATCACCACGAATTACCTCAGAAAGTATTGATAGAATATCTGCATAACTGATTGAATGAAGACCCTCTGACCCTCCCATTGTTAAACGATCAACACCATTAAAATATTCTTCTGTTGCCAAAATTGACAACTGTTTTGCAATATCTCCAGCATACCTTGGTTCACTCGATAGCAAGTCACTTAATAAACGTTGCTGTATATAGTCTTGATAGCTATTTGCATTGATAAAAACATCATTATGATCCGAGACACCGTTTAAAATATTAATTTGCCCAATAACTGCTGTTGGCGTTGTAAAATCTTTTAAGATATTAATGCCTGCAGCTGCTAGTATCTCTGATGTAACTTCCACACAGTTATCTGAATAGCCATATGGATAAATCCGATACAAGGGCGGATTATCTGCAATTGCATCCCCTTTTTGCTTCATTGCTTGATATTGTGCTTCTGTAATATACCCCTCATAACGACTCGATGCTAATTCTCGTTCTAGTGTTTCTCCTTTTGGACGTATTGCGCCAGATATTCCGGTTATAATATTCCCATCTATAGCTCCTTCCCTTTTACCATAACTATAAACTATAGTTCCATCCTTTGTCCCATCTGATATTTTTAGCCACGTGTGATAACCCTTTGGTTCACCACCTAATAAACCATCTGAAATAATGGTTACAGTATATACTTTGTTACTCATCGTCACTCTCCTTAACTTTCTCTATTTTTTTATTTTTAGACTTTTTATATAACCAAACAATGTTATTAACAATTAAGCTTAATAATAAAAACGGCCAGATAAATATCATTGCAAATACATTACCCCATATTAGTAAACCAGCTAAGTTTGATTGAGCTGATTTTAAACCACCGCTTAGCAATTTAATTGTTGGCTTGAATCTCACAAATGTTTTAAGCCCTCCTTTATATCTAATTTGAAGCTTCTGCCAACCAAAGCTTAAATGAATATCTATAATGCCTTTAGCCATTGAATCACGAGCATACCACCCGCCATAAGCTAAGGTTTGTTCCGTACTAAGACCAAACTGTTGAACTTCACCATCTTGATAAAGTTCCCAAAAAAATTGATATTTAATACATAATGAATCAAGCCTCCTGCAATTACTGGCATTGAACAAATGCGTCTTAATATAATCAAAATCTTGACCATTCCTTTTTTGCAGTTCCAGAACTAACTCATATTTCCCAGGAAACCAAATAAAATAATCTAACGTCACTTCAGAAGTTTTAGATAAATCAATTGGTGAACTGGCAAACACTCCTGTCGCCAATTTATCTGATATATATGTCACAGCACAAAACAATAGCAAAAACCCGTAAAAGATAATTATTATTTTAAAACGCTTACGCTTTTTATTACTTTTATCTGCCGACATAACCCATTGCCTACTCATCTTTCTTTGATTAAACATATTTACCAATGAGCTCTAAAACAGCATCATTAATAGTTTATTTTTCCAAGCCTTCAAAAATCGGCTTTTAGTACAATCAATCCATATGATCAAAATCAAGCGCGGGGGATAAAATAGAGTTGCCTCAGATTAAGCCTAGACCATTATTTTCAAAGATCAAATTTCATTCTTGATTTT
>NZ_JBXTEF010000022.1:0-32097 GCF_057495195.1 Cysteiniphilum sp.
AATAAAGAACGGTAAAGCATTATGATAAAAGTATATTTTGATGGCAAATGCGGTTTGTGCACTAAAGAGATAAATTACTATAAAAAAATATCACCACCTAATTTGTTTCAGTGGTGTGACATCTTTGAACATCACAGCGACCTTGAAAGTATTGGTGTAACAACATTAGACGCTTTAATGTTTCTGCATGCAATTGACGAGAATGGTGCTTTATATAAAGGCGTTGACGCTTTTACATTAATTTGGAGAAATCTTGATAAATGGAGAGTTTTAGCATTTATAGTATCTTTACCAGGCGTGAGAATGATGTTTGGCCTGATGTACAAGATATTTGCAAAATGGCGCTTTAAACGAATGGATTACTGTCATCTAAAACAATAATTATCAAGGCGCTATCTCTTGACCATCCCAAGCAAATATTTTGCCTGTGTTTGCAATAGTCAGCTTATTGATTTGATTTAATAGATATTGCGCAGATTGCCCAGGTGTGAAGATTTTATTATTATCAACACTTCTTTGAAAAGGATAAGACAAAGCGCTGTCAACAGTACCTGGATGCATTCCAACGACGATAGCTTTTTTGTTATATCTTAACGTTTCAATTGCCACATTTTTGATAACCATATTTAACGCGGCTTTAGAGGCGCGATAGCTATACCATCCCCCCAACCTATTATCTGAGATACTGCCAATACGTGCAGATAAAGCTGCAATAACGGATGTTTGGGTAGAATTTAATTTGGGTGTAAAGTGTTTAAAAATAAGCGAAGGTAAAACCGTATTAACCTGATATAGCTTAAGCAATTTATCGGATGATATTTCTTTGATTGATTTCTCAGGCATCATTTGATTATCATGCAACATACCTGTAGCTATAATAACAAGATCAATAGGCATAATTTTTGAAATATCGACAGCTAATGCCTGAATCATTGGTTCATCAAAATAATTGATTTGATGATAAATAATGCCGGTTAATTTATTTTTGAAGTTACGGGATACAGCATGAATAGTTGCTTGATGGTAGTATACTTTGAGAAAATCGATTAATGATGATCCAATTGCGCCTGTTGCACCAAAGATAACAATATTCTTAAATTCATGCATTTTTCAATACCTTCTCAATGATTTTCATAGCTAGAATATGAATTGAATGGTTTATATTCTAACTTGTATATACTCTTTAGTACTTCTTGTTGCATTTAAGCCCATATGATCACTACTGGCCATCATTTCAGTATGTGGGCAATTTTGAGCCAGCTGATAGCAGTTAATATTAAGCTTTTTCAGAAAAGTATTTACTTGATCAAGGTTTGTAAATAGCACAGGCTTCTTAGTGAAAAAAGCAGTATATAGATGCTTTTTACCAGATTCACATTTAAACATAACCAAATAGTGTGACCTTCTAGGAAGTATGTTAACTTCAACCTTCTCTTTTTTAATAAGTGACTTTATTTGTAATTTATTCACAGTGCACTCCTTTGTATGATTACGTCAATTTAATACTTAAGTTTTTCACTCGTTTTTCCTCTAAAGATGTAATAAGCATAGCTAGTATAAATCAAGAGTAAAGGAATCATGAAAGCCGCTGGTATTAGGGTAAATGATAAAGTAGTATCTGATGCTTTTGCTTGTGTGTAAGTTAACTCATAAGGCACGATATAAGGAAAGATGTATATGAGCATACTGACATAAGTCAGTGCAAATATAATAACGCTGAGTAAGTAGGGTAAATAATGTTTAGCTGTTCTAATGCTAAAAAATAATATAATGAATGTAACTAAAGTTAAAGAAAGCATTAATGCCAAAAGAATTATCTTGCCAGATAGTAGGTTTATTTTGTGATGAACTATTGTTTCTATACCAACGATAAGCATCATTAATATTAATAACAACGCCAGTATAGTGGCAGATTTTTGCGCTTTAGTGAGTAAATTATTTTCTGTCTTTAAAATTAATCGACAAGCGCCTAGTAGCATGTAGCCAATGGTTAAGGTAATGCCTGTTGTTAATTTGAATGCAACACCATCTAAATAGTGAGCTTCTGAATAACCAACGACAAGTTGACCTACTAGATAGCCGTGGATAAAGGCAATAATCAATGATGACACAAAAAATAAGCGATCCCAATTTTTAATGCCTTTTTTTGATTTTAATCGAAATTCAAAGCATATGCCTCTAAACAAAAGCATCAGTGCCAATAAAATTGCGGGAAGATATATTTTGGGAAACAAAAACGCAAATGCGATAGGAAACATGCCATAAAATGCGGCAAGTGAAAAGACCAGCCAAGTTTGATTGCCATCCCATGTTGGTAGCAATATACTAATAGCGATATCTTTTTCATCGCTATTAAATATCGGTAGCAATACACCAATCCCTAGTGTAAACCCATCAAGTATGACGTACATTAAAAGGCCGAAACCAATAATCAAAAGCCAGCTTAAACCAAGGTAGTCCATGATTAATCTCCTTTTTTGGATATGTTTTCTTCAACGGATTGAAAGTAGGCATATGGCATTCTTTCTGTTCCAGGTTCTGATGGACCTTGCTTAATAATCCGACTGAAATAGCGAAAATAAAAGAAACCAAATATAACGAAGTAAACAATAATAATTAGTGACAATGATATAGCGACTTGAATAAAGCTTAGGTCACTAACCGCATACTCAGTTCTTAACATACCGTATACTACCCATGGCTGACGACCAAATTCTGCAGTAAACCAACCTGCTATGATTGCAATGAAGCCAATCGGTGAGCATAGGACGCATACTTTTAAAAATCGCGTTGCTTTTAAAATGCTACCTTTGGCTACTAAGATAGAACCAATGATGCCTATTAACACCATTAATAAACCAATCCCAACCATTATCCGAAAGCTATAAAATACAGGAGCAACCAATGGTCTGTCTTCTTTTTTAACGGTTTTCAAGCCAATCAACTGACCATCAAGCTTATGGGTATTAATCAAAGAAGCCAGTTTAGGTATTTCAATGGCAAACAAGTTTTTTTCTTGATTCTCATCAGGATAGGAAAACAGTACTAAAGGTGCACCTTTTTGTGTTTCCCACACACCTTCAATTGCTGCTGTCTTAAGTGGTTGATGTTTGTGTACTTCAAGACCCACATCATCACCAACAAACACTTGTCCTATACTTAAAAGCAGAATACTAATCAGCGAAAATTTAATACATATCTGTGAGAACTGCTTATTAATTCCCTTAATCATATAATATGCGCCAACACCAAGGATAACAAAAGCGGTACTAAGATATGCTGCCATGAGCATATGAATATAGCGTGGGATAACTGATGGGTTAAAAATGACTTCATACCAACTGTGAATGATAAATCTGCCATCAATATAACTCACACCACTTGGGGTTTGCATCCATGAATTGGCTGATAAAATCCAAAAAGCTGATAATGTCACACCCAAAAATATAACAACATTAGACATAAAATGGAGATATTTATTGACTCTTCCCCAGCCAAATATCATGATACCTAACGCACCTGCCTCTATAAAAAATGCGGTAAGCACTTCATAGGTAAAAAGTGCACCCAGAACAGGACCAACCTTTTCTGCAAACCCTGACCAGTTGGTACCAAACTGAAACTCCATGACAATACCAGAGACCACGCCCATACCGAAAGTCAAAGCAAATATTTTAGTCCAAAATTTAACGAGCGCTAAATATTTATCTTTTTTTGTTATCAACCATGTTGCTTCAAATATCATGAGAAAAGTTGACAGGCCAATACTAAATGCAGGGAAAAGTATATGAAAACTAACAGTAAACGCAAATTGAGCACGAGATAATATTTCCATCCAAGACATGTCAATCTTTCCAAGTTCTAGCTACTTTGTATAGATATTTTATTCAATTATTTTTAATTTAACAATTAAAACTATACAAATAATCTTTGTTTGACTAACATGTATAGCATGACAAGGAAAAGTAGTACTTCAATGAAACCTATCATTGCTATATCAAGTTGTTTGCTTGGAAATAATGTTAGATTTAACGGTTCTAACTCTAATAACAAGATGCTAGGTGAAGCCTTTAGTGATATTTTTTCATATCGAGTTATATGCCCTGAAGTTTTTGCAGGTCTCGGTATTCCAAGAAAACCTATTTACCTTCAACAGTATAATCAAAACATCCTTGTCTTAGAAAATGATACCTCTCGAGATTTGACATCTACTTTAGATGACGCTTGCCTCACATTAGTTCAGAAAATGAAAGACGTCGATGGTTTTATACTAAAGAAAAACTCGCCTAGTTGCGGACATAAATCTGTCAAAGTTTATAATCAAGAAAAAAATGTCATTTATAATAAAGCCAATGGTCGTTTTGTTGACACTATAGAAAGCGTTATACCTAACGCAGTAATTGAAGATGAAGGTAGGTTAAATGATCCTTATTTAAAAGAACATTTTATCAAGCGTGTTTTCTTAAATGCTGAAGTAAGATCTAATCATCTAAATATTATTACAACCAATGATTTGATGAACTTTCATCTCCGGCATAAGATGCTCATGCGTTTACATAATCCAGATAAGCAGAAGTTACTGGGACAATTAATAGCTCAATCTAATCATGTAGCTATTGAAATACTCAAAAAGAAATATTTTGAGATTTTTGTCACCATTTTTGAAAAAGTTGCCAGAAAAGGACATCATGTCAACATTCTTCAAAGAATATTAAGAGAGATAAACAAAAATATAAATGCAGAGCAACGACAAGATCTACAAATTAAAATAAAGCAATTTCATGACGAGATTATCCCTTTAGCCGTTCCAGTAGAGATGATAAAACATTATCTGATACGCTATAGAATAGAATACTTGTTGAAGCAAAGTTATTTGAATCTTTATCCAGAAAATCTTGGTCTAATGAGTAAAATGTAAAGAGGTGAGGTATGAATATTTTGATTGCCGGTGGGTCAGGATTTATAGGAAAATCTTTATCAAACATTCTTTCAGCTAATCATGACGTAACACTTCTGTCAAGAAATTCTAACTTAGTAAATAGTGCTTATACATCTGTTTTGATATGGGAAAATTTAAATGAAAATGTAATTAGTCAATTTGATATTGTCATCAATCTTTGTGGCTATAATATCAGTGATTCAAGATGGTCAAACAGGATAAGAAAAAAGATCATTGATAGTAGAACCAAAACGACTCATAAGCTTGTTGAACTGATTGGATCAAAGAATATTTGGCTCATCAATGCAAGTGCTATAGGTTTTTACTCATTTTCTTCAAAAAAGCAAGATGAAAGAAACTTTCTAAAAACAGAACCATCAAATTGGTCATTTTGTCAGCATATAACAAACCAATGGGAATCAATGGTTACCTCATCAAATGTAAGAAAATGGACTATATTAAGGTTTGGTGTCGTTTTAGACAATGGTGGAATGCTTGCTAAACTAATACCAAGTGCAAAAATTGGTCTTGGAGCGGTTATCGGGGATGGTACTCAGTTAATATCATGGGTCAGTTTAAACGATCTTTGTCGTGCTATTTGTTTTATTATTGACAAAAGAATTCATTCTAAAGCCATTAACATTGTATCACCTAAGGCATCTACTCAAAGAGAGCTAATTGAAAGTTTATGTGTATCACTCAATAGACCAAGATTATTTAAAATTCCCAAGGGAATTGTGCTGATGCTCTTTGGACAAATGGGAAAAGAGCTCTTACTAGCAAGCCATAATATATATCCAACGCTATTAACTGACTATGGATTTCAATTTAACGATACTTCTATCAACTCATGTATAGATAAAATAATTACTGGGGCAACGCAATGACAGAATCACTCTATCCAATTAGGTATATATCAGAGAAAACTGGTGTTAAGCCAATTACGCTGCGTGCGTGGGAGAAACGATATAATCTTATCACACCACAACGCACTGAAAAAGGGCACCGTTTGTACTCGGATGATGATATTAAAACCATCCAAAAGACAATCACACTGTTAAATTATGGTTATGCTATTAGAGAAGTTCCTGCTCTTTTGAATGAACATGATGGTCATATTGTTGTTAGAGATAAAAAAAGTCATCATATGGTATCATTTGATAAGCTTAATAAGCTTGTTAAAGAGTATAGGATTGATGCATCCATTAAAGAAATTGAAGACTTAATGTCGCTCTACTCACCAGAGTCATATGCACAAATCATTCATCCAGCAATGATGAAATCTCTTAATAAAGATAGTTTTATACATATTGATTATGCTGAAGTAATCAAAGAGAAAATTATTGATATGATTATACTTCGATTATATCGAAATATAATTGAAAAAACGAAAACCAAAAGACAAAAGGTTTATATCATTGGTTATCGTACTGCTATGGTTAAGCCACTTGTTTTGCATGGATTGATGATTGCTAATATTCTATCAGCACATGGTTATGAAATATTTTTCTGTTCAGGCGTATCGTCTTTAGATTCGATTTTAGAGCTTCCAACAGAAGCAATAAAAATAATCTATATGAGACATGATGATTTTTATCTAAATCAACTTGAGGCTAAATTATCAGCCAATGTTAACAATATAGCCCTTAGCCTGTATAAAAAAGATAACTATTCAGGTGATATTGATCTACTTCCATCTAGCTATATTGAGCTTTTTGAAGCATTCAAACGAGTTTTTGCAATAGATGAGGTCTACTAAAATGTTAACATTCAAAAATAATGGCATGAGATTAGCCTCTAGAATAGAAGCCTATTCTCTAAAAGTTATTCTTATTGTTGTTTTAATTCATATTTTTCCATTTTTTGCTTTTACAACTTTATTTACATGGGTTGACATCTATCTTTTTATTGCTAGTTATAGTGTTCGTGTCTTTGCTTTGACCGCTGGTTATCATCGATACTTTTCTCACAAGTCATTTCAAACATCGAGAATTTTTCAGTTTTTACTTGCATATCTAGGTGCGCTTGCGTTACAAGGTGGACCATTATGGTGGGCTTCGCACCATCGCTATCATCATCGAAATTCAGACACTAATTTAGATGTTCACAGCCCCATAAAAAAGCATTTTATAGAAAGTCATTTATTATGGTTTATGAAACGATCCAACTTAAACGCTCATTACAATCTTATTCGTGATTTCAGCAAATATAGAGAACTTAGATTTATTGAGAGATATTGGTATATAACACCAATTCCTGTTTTATTTGCCTTGTATTCTATCGGTGGATGGAACTATGTCCTATGGGGTTATTTGATTCCAACCGTGTTTGTTAATCATGTCACTTACTCAGTTAATTCTATCGTTCATATCTTTGGAAAAAGACCATTTGAAACAAAAGATAATAGTCGAAACAATTGGTTTATAGCTATACTCACATTTGGCGAAGGCTGGCACAATAATCATCATCGATATGCAGGCTCAGCCAATCAAGGCTTTTCATTCTCTCAAATCGACATAACTTTTTACATATTAAAGCTATTATCATTTCTTGGCATTGTAAGGAATTTAAAAAAAGTGCCAGATAAAATCCTAAAAGAAGGTGGTTATTTAAAATAATGGACAAGCAAATGGAAAAAATTGCAATTATTGGTAGTGGAATATCAGGCTTATCAGCTTCTTTTTTATTAAAAGATCACTTTGATATTACACTTTATGAAAAAAATGGATACTACGGAGGACATGCGCGAACTGTTTTTACAAAAGCACGTTTACCGATTGATACCGGTTTTATTGTTTTTAATTACCAGACCTATCCACATTTGACTGCCTTGTTTGAATTACTGGGTGTGCCAGTCAAAAAAAGTAGTATGTCGTTTGGAGTATCTATTGATAATGGAGCAATTGAATATGGTAGTGAACGTCTTTCGAGTTTGTTTTCTCAGAAAAGACAACTGTTTAATCCTAAGTTTTTAATGATGCTGCGAGATATTGTTAAGTTTAACAAGGCAGCTAAAAAATTTTTAGCAAATGATCACTTAAATCATGACCTCACATTAGCTGAGTTTCTGCAGTCAATTCATGTTGGTGAGTATTTTCGTCACTACTACCTCTTGCCAATGGGGGCATCAATCTGGAGCACCCCTTCAAGCCAAATGCATGACTTCCCAGCGATAACGTTCTTAAGGTTTTTTAACAATCATGGATTGTTAAATATTAACGCACCTGTTCAATGGTATACAATCGATGGCGGCAGTAAAGTCTATACGGATAAAATTATTGATAGACTTAATAATGCCAATGTTGCTTTTAGACCAGGCGTTGATTATGTCAAACGATCTAAAGAGCAGATTGTTATTACAGATACGCACGGGAGTACGCAAACTTTTGATAAAGTAATTTTTGCCACGCATTCGGATGAAGTGCTTAAGCTGTTAGAAAGCCCAACAACACAAGAGTATGACTATCTAGGCGCGATCAACTATCAAGATAATCATATGGTTTTGCATAGTGATCAAACATTGATGCCAAAAAGAAAAAAAGCGTGGTCCAGTTGGGTTTATTTATCTGATTCAGATCAATCTATCTCATTAAGTTATTGGATGAATAATTTGCAGTCACTAGCCTCAGAAAACGATTATTTTGTGACAATTAATCCAGCAATATTCCCTCAAGCGGACACAATTGTTGACCAACATGTCTTCCGCCATCCGGTGTTTGATCATGCAGCCATCATCGCGCAACAGAAACTCATGACTATTCAAGGACAAAATAATACTTATTATTGTGGGGCATATTTGAGGTATGGCTTTCATGAAGATGGTATTTTCAGCGCAGTTGAGGTGGCTAGAATGCTTGGAGTTAATGCGCCATGGCACCGATGAAAACCGGCGTGCTTAATGCCAAAGTACATCATAAGCGCTTTAAGCCCAAAGTGAATAAGTTTAGCTATCGTTCTTATTATGTGGTCTTAGATATGGATGCCCCCCATTGTGCAAGTAACTTTTTCTCGGTTAACAAACCTAATCTTTTAAGTTTTTATGATAAAGATCATGGTTATCGTGATGGCAGTTCATCCAAGCAGTGGGCAAAGGATATTTTTGCTAAATATGATGTCATGATTGATCATTTATACTTGATGACGATGCCACGTGTCTATGGCTATTTATTTAATCCTGTGAGCTTTTGGTTTGGATTTTATAAGGGGCAATTAGTCGGTGTTATTGCCGAGGTAAACAATACATTCAAACAATCTCATTGCTATGTGTGTATTGCCAATGATAAAAGCAAAATAGACGATAACACTTGGTTCCATGCCAACAAGATGTTTCATGTATCGCCATTTTATGATCGTATGGGCAGTTATCGCTTTAATTTTCAAGTCACTGACTGTAGCAAGATTCGTATATTCATCTACTATTATCAGGAAAAAGTGTTGCAGTTGTTAACATCTGTGACAGGAGAAATGCAAAGCTTGCAATCATCAACAATTATAAAATCAATGATGAAAGTACCGTTTCTGACAGCAAAAGTCATGTTTTTAATTCATTATCAGGCGTTGAAATTATGGATAAAAAAAGTGGGTTATCGTCAAGTGCCAGAACCTTATGAAAAAAAGGTTACCTTAGCTCAAGTAGAAAATAAAAACAAATATTCGTGAGGTTATAAATGTTTGAACGTATTTTAAGGAATAAACTCATTCAATCACTGCAACATATTGAAAAAGGCAGCTTATCGATTACGCTACCAGAGGGTGAAACACATCATTTCAAAGGCTCAATATCAGGTAAAGTGGCTGATATTGCGATAAAAGATTGGCGAGTGCTCGCTAATTTAACGCGCAAAGGCGATATCGGGTTTGCCGAGGATTACCGAGATGCTTACTGGTCAACATCCAATTTGCAAGATTTGCTTATTTTTGCACTTGATAACGACAATATTCTTGATGGATATATTAAGGGAAGCTTTCTCTATCGCAAGCTATCTATCTTACTCTACTTGACTAAACGAAATACTGTAAAGCAAAGCAAGAAAAATATTCATGCACACTATGATTTGGGTAATGGTTTTTATCAACTATGGTTAGATGAATCAATGACTTATTCATCAGCTATTTTTAATCAACAAACACAGACATTAGTAGAGGCACAGCAAAATAAATATCAGCATATCTTGGATAGAATACCCCAAAAAGGTAGTCTATTAGAAATTGGCTGTGGTTGGGGTGGTTTTGCAGAAAAAGCCCTCAATACCGGTAGCTATGACTACAAGGGAATTACTTTATCTAAAGAGCAGCAGCATTATGCGCAAGCTAGGTTAAATGATAAATCATTGATTGCATTGGAGGATTATCGTATTCAACAAGGGCAATATGATATTATCGTGTCAATTGAAATGATAGAAGCGGTAGGCAAAGCCTATTGGGCAACTTATTTTAGTAAATTGAAATCACTCTTGAAGCCCAATGGTAGAATTATGTTACAAAGTATATTAATTGCTGATGATCTATTTAAAGACTATGATAAAGGTGCTGATATGATTAGGACCTTTATTTTTCCAGGAGGAATGCTGCCAAGTATGAAAATTATTAAAAGCGAACTTCAAAAAGTCGGATTAAAAATCGTTAATGAGAAATTTTTTGGTCTAGATTATGCTAAGACACTTTCGCATTGGCTTAAGCGATTCAATGAAAAAAATAAAGAGTTATTGTCAATGGGCTTTGATGAGAGCTTTCAGCGTATGTGGCAATTTTACTTGGCATCGTGTATTGCAACGTTTACGAATAAACGCACGGATGTTGTACAAATTGAGATTGCGCATGCTTAAGCTTTATTCGCAATCTATCATATGTGTATTGAGCATTTTTATGTTTTTTTGTCCATCTATTTATGCCAATAATCTCTCATTTTCCAAGGTAGAAAAACAAAATCCGCAATTAGTCGGCAAGATTCTTTATACTTATTGGTTTTGGGATATTTATTATGCGGCTCTTTATGCGCCAACTAAAAATTTTAGTTGGCGGCATTCTTTTTTCCTTAAACTTACCTATTTAAGAGATTTCTCAGCTAAATCAATTATTGAAGAGACAATTGATCAAATGACATCACAAACACCAAAAAATAGTGATGATGATCTTAAAAAGTGGCAAAAGCAGCTACAAAATATCTTCCCAGATATCAAGAAAAATCAAAGCCTAATTGGTTATTATGATGGCAAGCAAAGGACTTTGTTTTTTACAGGACAAGGCAGGTATTTAGGTCAGGTCGATTCATTAGCTTTCTCAAAGTCATTTTTTGCCATCTGGTTGAGTGATCAATCAGAAAACCTTGAATTATCACGACAATTACGAGGGCTAAAATGACTATAGAAATGGAAAAGTCACTGAAGATTAAATACAGCCTTATGGTTTTTCCTGTGGCTTTTGCTGGTATTCCTATTTATATCTTTTTGCCTGATTATTACCATAATTATTTTGGTTTATCATTAACAGTGTTAAGTATTACTCTTTTTGTACTACGGGTGTTAGATGCGCTCGTTGATCCCTTTATTGGTTGGTATTGTGATCGCTTTCCTCGGCAGCATAAGAAAAGTTTTATTGTGATTGTTGCTCTTTTTATTCTAGGGTTTTATATATTATGCAACCCTATGATAGGCAGTCGATTGATCAACCTGTTAATTGGTGTTTTGCTGTCAACATTAGCCTACAGCTATTTAACGATATTTATCAATACGCAAGGTGCACTTTGGAAAAAAGGGCAAAAAGAAAAAGCAGATATTATTAGTCTGCGTGAGATATTCAACATTATAGGTGTTTTAGTGGCATCAATTTTGCCTTTTATTTTGATGAGTATACTATCAGTGCAAACAAGTTATTTTGTTTATAGCTTGATTTTTAGTGTGATCATTATTTTTACCAGTATTAAATTCTTACAATGGTATTGTGCTGTCCATAAGCAGAATAATACGATAAAAAAAGACACATATGAAAAGAGTTACGGTTATAAGTACTATTTTGCGCAGATGAATCAACAGGGAAAATTTTTATTCTTAAGTTATAGTATCAGTGCTCTTGGTTCTGCGATCCCTGCGGTGATGCTCGCCTTTTATAGTCGCTATGTTTTGCAGATGCCACAATATACAGGGCTTTATCTTTTTTTATATTTTCTTGGCACGATTATTGCTATTCCTTTTGTGAGAAAGCTAGCATTGCGTTACGGTGAGGTGCATATTTGGATGTATGCCATCATCATTGCCATCATTATTTTTATGTGTGCCTTTTTTCTAAACAAAGGAGATATATTAGCATTCTCAATCATCAGCTTTACTTCGGGGTTATGCTTTTCTGCTGAGCTCATTCTGCCGAATCTATTACTAGCACAATGGATCGATACCAAAGAAAGAAATCCATTAGGCAATGGTTATTATGCATTGTTATCATTTATTGGTAAATTTAGTTTCGCCTTGGCAACGATTGTGACTTTGCCGTGGCTTGATGTTCAGATAGCTATCAACACGGTTGATTTATCAAACGTTATTTTGATCAAGGTGTTGTACTGTTTACTGCCCTGTTTAATCAAAGCGGCAGCATTAATCAGTTTATTTATCTGGCAAGCCCGACGACAAGAAGGAGGTGTTAAGTGAATGCGTTATGTCGATTGTTACAACTAATGATACTAGGAGTGTATTTTATGGCAATAAGTTTATTATCAGGCTGCTCTAGCGGTATTGAGTATTATAAAAATGAGACCCCAAAGCTTGATTTAAAAAACTATCTTGACGGTAGAATAGAAGGTTCTGGTATTATTGAAGATTGGAAAGGTAATGTGGTCAAAAAATTTGACTTTATTGCTGATGCCAGTTGGAAAGATGATGTATGTACACTCGATGAGCATATGATCTATTATGATGGCAGCAAAGATCATCGTATTTGGACCATTAAGAAAATCAATGACCATTATTATGAAGGGCAAACAAAGGATGTGATTGGTATTGCTAAAATCCATGTTCAAGGTAATGCAATGAACTGGCAATATAAAATGGATGTCAAAGTTGGCAATAGCACCTACCGACTTAACTTTGATGATTGGATGTTTCTCATGCATAATGATGTGCTTATCAATAAAAACTACTTCAAAAAATTTGGCTTAACCGTTGGCTCATTGACTTTATTCATGCATAAAAAAGGATTACCCAAAGATGACAAGAACCAATCCGTATCACCATAAAACCATTTGGATAATTGGTGCCAGTGATGGTATTGGCAAGGCCGTGACTCGATTGCTTGATCAGCAAGAGACAAAGCTAATTATCTCGTCAAGAAATCAAGACAAACTACAAACACTATCTGGTGAGCTTAGAAGTCAAGCTCATATCGAAGCTTTTGATGTGGGCGATTATTTAAATTTTAAAAAAAGTATACAGACAGTGCTAAACAAGCATAAGCCAGATTATATTCTATATTTTCCGGGGTATTATGAGCCTGCCAAGATAGGAAGCCTATCTAATGAACTGATAGATAAGACAATTGCTATCAATCTAAAATCTATTTTTGTATTGATTGAGGGTGTTTTTAACTATCTAAAGAAAAACCCATCATGTGTGTTAGCAATTACAGCAAGTGTTGCTGGATATGTCGGTTTACCTTATTCTCAGCCTTATGCTGCAACAAAGGCTGCGGTAATCAATCTAGTTCAAAGCTTTAAAGCAGAGCATAAAAGTTTTAATATCAAGTTGATTAACCCAGGTTTTGTTAAAACAAAATTAACTGATAAAAACAACTTTAAAATGCCTGGCTTAATGACACCTGCTGATGCAGCTATTGCTATTTTAAAGGATCTAAGAACAAGTCGATTTGAAATACATTTTCCGAAAAAATTTACTCGAATGATGAAAATTGTATCTTACTTACCCTATAGACTTTATTTCAGATTGCTTGCAGCTAAGAAAAATATTATTAACTAAGCCCAGCTAATTCTAATCATCTTTTTATTGGCGTACATTTTCTGATCTCAATAAATGCATTTTAAATTTATTACACAGAGATAGACCCAAAATCAGAAAAGAGCAACTTTCTTATGAAGGGTTTTATCGATTATTTAAAAGAGATGTCAGCAGGCAGGTCTCAATACAACTAACCTCTCACCGCATGGATTACGATCTGGCTTCAACACCAGTGCAGCACTGGCCGGTGCTGGTTTGGTCAAAATGCGTGAAATTACCAATCAGTCACTTAATACGCAACAACGATACATCAAAAAAGTTAATCTTTTTGAGAACAATGCTAATAATAATATTTATGCATACTTTGATAATGATAAATTAGCTAATTAATGCTTTGAGTAACTGATGATATCGCAATCTTCATCCTCGAAATCAAATTAAAAGATATCATCAGGGTTATCTCTTAGATTGCATACGATTTCTTTTTTGGCATTTGAAATATGATCATTCTCCAGCAAAGCCATATAGGCGTCATAATCTTGATCACAGGAATAGCAATAGAAGCTATAACAGGCTTCTTTAAAATCATCGTCATTATCAATCGCAATACAGCTGCGCGTACATATATTGATGATATCAATAAGATTAAAAGAAAATTCACTGAAGAAAAGGAAGTCACTGAATAATCCCATATCTTTAGGGTTGTTATCCAAACCAAACATGATCAAGTGCTTAAGGTTAATGTTGCCAGATTTAAAATATTTCCTGATCAAAGGCATATTGCAGTCATCTGAATATTTTTCTGCTAGGAAATCACATAATATGTCTTCTGAGGGTTGAATATTAGATTCAAAATAATAGACAATCCGTTGCTGTCTTTGCGTCTCAGGTTTGGCTATCAACTCCTCCTGATCTTCAATATCATCGCCATCATCATAAAATGCAAAACCATATTCCTCTAGCTTTTTCTTTACCTCTTCAGGGCTTTTGCATTTATTGGTTTCAGACAATATCTCATCGAATTTCTTATTATCATTATTCTGGTTTTTCATGGGTATACCTTATTGAATTTTTAACCATTTCACTGCACGTGCTTTGCCTTCACTTTTGACGACATTATCGTCTCTTAGCTTATAAAGCTGTGACCTTATCTGCTGATCAGTTAAATCTGACAGATGGTTTTTTAAATCTGCAAACGTAAACTCATTCGGCATTTCCTGCAATACCGCCTTTTTGACCTTAAGCCACAGCGGTGTTGATTTTGTAGTACGCGTTTTAGCGACTGCTGTTGCAATAGCATCATTAGTTGGGTCATTATGTTTTTTGAGTACTGCTTCAAAGAACCTTAAGGACCAGTGATTTGCTTCTTTTCTATTCCCTGCATAAATAATGGGTAAATTAGGGTGCAAAACTGATAGCTCAGCAAGTGCCCTTCCCATATGAGCAGGTGATGAATATTTACCTATTTTATCACTAGAGAGAAAATCACCATACTGCGCCTCAATCACCACTGCCGCATGACGATAGGTCGATAATTCTGTCAGTTGCTGGTGTAAAACCTGAATCTTAGCAATGTCTGACAACATATTATCAAATGTTTTACGCTCGACAATTGCTTCGATCTCATTATCAAGCATCAGTGCATAATCACCAACAGACAGATTTTGTCTTGTAATGTTGTGCTCGCCAAATTTCCAAGGATAACGTTCATTACTGTCAATGACCACTTCAAGATCTGCCAGTTTTAGCTGTAAACTTAAATTACCACGAGTACGGTGCTGATTAATTCCCTGCTGCGTTCTGAAGAAAATCTGCTCATAATCTCCCTCTTTGGTTTTATATTTCTTGCGCAAAAATAGAAACTCGCAGCGTTTTTTCATGGATCGATCAAGCATGACAGACAAACGCTTGCCTACTCTTTTGACAAAGACAACAGGTACTTCCTCTATAACCTTGCCAGAAATAATCTCTGGTTTTTCATTGGCGCGTATGCAAAAGATATTACCACTGGCACCTGGCCATTTATCCTGTGTTAAAAGTGACAGCGTTGGGTTACCTTTTTCTATGATGCTTACTCGGTAAGGAAATTTATCACTACTGGTCTCCTCAACACGCCAGAGGGAAGCACCTTTATCATCAGGCTTGGATTTGAAGAATATCTGCTCATAGTCACCTGGCTTGTTTTTATATTTTTTTGTGACAAATCTAAATTCACATTGCTGATTAGTCGTGCGATTGAGTTTAATTGAGACCTTAGTTTGGTCTTCTAACCATCTGACTGAACTAATTTCATCCTCTTCAACCAACTCAATTGCGTTAATGTCTGGCTTAGCATCATGACGAACACAAAAAACAGATTCATCATCTGATGGCCATTTTTTCTGCACCAACAGTTTGAGATTGGTTTTTTCTGATTTTTCAATGGTAATCAGGTAGGGGTATTTTTTATCGTCTGTTTTTTCTAATTTCCACATAAATGATCGAAAGCTCTTTACTAATGCAGCATATCCACTATAACAAAGCTTGTTTCGATGATATAGAATAACATTGCTTAACAGGTTAAATTATGAATAATATAACGGTATTCATACAGATATGACAGGAGGTATAAAATGGATCTTACTCAGCAACTTCAACAAGCAAAAATAAATAACAGTAAAGTCACTATTACAATTATCGGAGATAAAACATTTTCAGGCAAAGTAATTAATATTGCCCGCAACCACGTTAAGATCGAAGTATCTCATAACAGTGAGGTGTCGCTGTGGATCGAATCCATTTCTAATCTTGAGATTGCAAATGAACATAATAGCGAGGCAATTGATGATTAATTTTTCTGAACTGAAGAAACTAACACCTCATGGACATCAAAGAGGTTGCTTTGGCAAATGTGAGACTAGTCCCATTAATAAACAACTGATACTTTATACTGATGGTAAAGCTATTTATACTCAGTTTCAGCCACTGGAGAGACATATCGGCTGGGGTAACATTCTACACGGTGCCATTTTAACAACCATTATGGACGAAATACTGGGGTGGGAGGCTGTTCTTCTGGCTAAGATGGTCTGCGTGACCAAAAAAATTGAAGTCCAATTCCATCATCCAGCACAGTTTGATGACAGCTACACCATCACGGCAAAATACCTTAAACATACGCAATCAGAAATAATTGTTGAAGGTGAAGTGCATAATTCAGGGAGCATTCTTATCATGTCAGCTACTGGTGTCTTTAGCCCACTGCACGCACAAGCTATTGATAAACTTGGCATTATGCCTCCTGAACAGTTACAGTTAGTGCTAGAATACATAAAAAGCATTGAGAAGGCATAATGGCAAAATCTAAAATTGATCAAATTCATGATCTACTGGAATCAGGTAAAGCAGTGACTATGGAAATATCACTGAGTTCTGAAAGTGATAAGACAACCCGTTATGAAAATGTTATTGTCCGTGATTACTATTATCCCGCAGCAATTTTGTTGATTAACGGTCGCGAGGAAACCATTCGCGTAGCACGCATCAAACATATTGAGGACTAAGCGGTGCACCAGATCTATGTTTATGTGCCAGAATCATACAAAGAAGTCGTCAAAGATGCGCTCTTTGAAATTGGCATTGGCGAATTTGGCGGGTACTCCCATTGTTGTTGGGAAACACAAGGCACAGGTCAATTCAAGCCACTTGATGGTAGCCACCCTGCGATTGGAACCGTTGGTTCAATTCACCATGAACCAGAATATAAACTCGAATTTCTATGCGATTGTGAAACCAAACTTAAGCAGGTCCTTACCGCTTTGAAGTTATCACATCCATACGAAACACCTGCTTATGGAGTAATTAAACTTGAATCGTATTGATCTTTGTCAAGCACTAACGGGAGAATGGATTGGCAGCTGGGGTGATCACCATGATGTTCGACTGGATATTTATGTGATCGATACTATGTTTGATGGTTTCTACTATATAGATGACCACAAAGTGCAATTTCAAGGCACTGTTGTTGAAGATACTGACCATGCACGAATTTACTTTAATCCTCCGATGGATCCAGACTCTGGCGGCTGGTTTTACTATGATAGCAAAGTACTTGAGGTTTACTGCAAAGATCGACGCAGCACTTTTCATAAGATGAAATAGGTAAATTAACTTTTAATGAATTTTTCTTGACTGATCATAATTTTTATTAAATACTCGTCGTAACATAATCGTCAAGCCAACTTAATAATGCGAAACAGACGGTTTTTTGTAAGAGTAAAACTGATGAAGGCTGAAATGCCAGAAACTCTTTTTTGAGAAGTCTTTTACAAGCGCATGCACACCAGTGAGTCATGCCACAGCTATTTTTAATAGTTCCGGTGTCCGTAAATCCATAATGATTGTTTAGTTATTCGTATTAATAACGCTTAATCTTGTGCACTTGTTTGCATAGCCAGCAAAGAGATTCAATCATTGATTTACCACCTTTACAGGTGATTCCATTATACATATTTGTATATCCATTCCTTTACATACTGCCCTATCGAATGAGCAAGCAGTATGTCCGTACTCAATAGATTGATATTGAGGGTATTCGTTATTTAACGGATATTTGTTTTTTAAAAAAGGAATAAATAGAAATTTATGATTATCTGGAGCATTGCTTCAGGTAATTAATATTATTTAATCAACCCACTTGGGAGATACAATACTGTCTTCCCAACTGGGTGACTGTGTTGATTCTTTCTTTTGGGTGTCATAAACCCACAAGGAGAATATCAATGCAAAACCAAAAAACACAAAGCGTACAGTCATCTGGTCAACCTAAAACACTTAAAAGTGAGTTAGGCCACATCGAAAATCTGAAAAATACACAGCTTGCAAAGCTGGTTATTAACAGTGACGGTGAGTATCACAAGCTTGAGTCCAATAAAAGAGCTATTGATGTAATGAAACACATTAACAGCACAATGAAGACTAAAGGCTATGGCGTATACGTTTTACACGATGCACTCTGGATTGTCCCTTTTGTACATCCAGAAGTTGTTGTTGCTGATTTTCAACGTGCCGTACATGTGTTGCCTAATAATAAAGCATCACTAGCGCATACACTGAAAATAGATACAACACCTGTTATCGAATCTACACAAAAACAAAAGCGAAATATTCCATGGTGGGCAATTGCAATTGCAGCAGTCGCCATATGGCATTTTGTCTAAACATTTTAAAACCCAACGGGGAGCTAAACTTTCTCCCAGTTGGGATATTGTTTTCTCCCAGATAATATCTAAGGAGAAAACAATGAAAAAAATATTAACCACCATCGTAATTCTTGCTTCTGTTAATTGCGCCTTTGCCAATACACATGATGCAATAGCTCAAGCACTCAAGGCAAAAAATGTTCATATCGAATATACCAAAGTAACAGGTAAATGCGATAATGGAGATCAATGCTCTATCGAGGAAATGAATATTACGACTACTCAGCATGCCAATAGCATCGCTAACCACAATAATAACGTGACAATAACTGAATCTGAAGATAATGCTTATCTAAGCCAGTTTTAGTCAAAATTCAAATGCCTCAAGATGATAATTGCAATCGCACAATCATCATATGGCATTCATTCAAACCCATAAGGGGAAAAGATTCCCTTTGTGGCATCTTTTTCTCTCATAAATTCATTTAAAGGAGATACAAAGATGAGTAATAAAAAACAAAGCATAAACTTGATGTTAGAAAAGCTTGATGGTGTTTTAAGTCACCCGATAGGCGAAACACTTCAAAAAAGCGAGCAATATGCACCTTTGAAGCAAATTAGCTCATTAGTGAAAAAACTTAAAATTGAAGCAGGATTGAAAGATCTAAAGAATCAACTTGTAACGATTCAGGCTCAAGCTTTATCTGCAAGCGAGATGTTTGAAAAAATGTCTCTCGTAGAAGCACAAATTGAAGAAATATTTTCTACAGCACGTGGCTCTATGAAAGATAAACCAGAACAATCAAAAAATAGTAACTATAAAAATAACTCAAGCAAGTATAGTAAGTCTAAACAAAATAAGGCTGACAATAATCGTGCTGAGTCTGAACAATCAGATGATTGCCTTTATAGTTAACTAAATCCTCAACACAGGAGAAATATTTTACCTCCTGTGTAGGCAATTTATTTTCTTCTGCGTTCAAAGTTATTGGAGTAGATCATGAAATTGCCTAAAAATTTACATATTGAGATTGATGCTTTTAGCATTGCACAAATTGGTAATGAACAACTTTATGCTCTTGTAGATCAGGAGCTACAAAAGGTTGGGATTTTCAATATCGGAGTCACTGATATGGAGTTAAAACCAGTATCAATTGTCCGAAAATCTAATGAAGTGCGATACAAATGCATTATTAAAAAATTCGATATAATCGAAATCGAATAAGCCCAACATGGGAGATTAACAACCTCCCATCAAAGGTATTGTTTCTCTCCCTGCGAATAAATCATTCTCAAGGAGAAAATAATGAATAAATTTACATTTAAAATATCTGGCATCTTTAATGCTCACGAGCATAATGAAAGCAGAAATGATTTTAAAGTGACAACATGCTCCATTAATGAAGCAATGGAGCAAGCTGAGTTAATCATAAAGAACAATGATTATAACGAGTTAAGTTGTATACAAATAACAAACCTTGTTCATAAGTGTCTTGTGATACATGGTGACGTTATTAAACATCAAAATACTAAAGCAAAAATCCATTGGTTATATCCAAAATTCACACACTCTTACATTCAAGAGCAAGTTGATGATTTAAAGCAGGGATTAGGTTATAGCGATACTTCTTGTGAAAGAGAAAGATCACGTCATCGTATACTGCATTATGAGCTTCATTTAGCTAAATTCAATGAATACGGCGGTATATATCCTGCTTATAAAGACAGACGTATTGATGAGTATGCATTAGTGAATGACACTGATGACTGGGTAGTAGTTTTTAATAATTATTTTGGCTTGTTTCCTTCAGAGTATGAAGCAAGGAAAATAATTGAAAAGGCACAACGCGCTGTCGTACATACACCAGTGCTAATGCCCCCTTACTCACAGTCAAAAATGGCACACATCTATTTGCAACAGCAGTTAATTAGCACACTTAAGCCAATTAACATTGTTGGATATATTGATAAAGCAATTAGTAAAAGAAGAGCGTCTCATCATTCATCATTAATTGATCAATTGGCTGTAAAGGATCCAAAGTTTTATTTGGATGATTTACGCCAAAAACTTCTAGAGATGAAAACCACAACGCTATGGGATGATGACTATCTTCATGAGCTATATGAAAAAGGCATAATCAGTAAATCTGATTATTTCCATAGAATGACCATAGCCAACCAACCAGACATCTGTAGCGCATGTGGAACATGGGACTGCCCTGAGATGTTAGCGGGAGAAATGTGCTCTGGAATATAAATCATTAATATAAAATCACATTTATCACTAAGTCGTGATAACCCATAAGGGGATAGTAATCCTCTTATGGGCATTGCTATCTCCTTTTGTTTAACCAACCGGAGAAAAGCAATGAATATAAATCAACATGTATGTATGCCATACCCTCTTTTGAAGGCCAAAGAAAATACTGAACGCATCAAAGAGCATCTACATCAAATGGATGCTCTTGATAATTGCGCCGTGCGCAATCTGATTCGCAGCATTGAGTTTTTCTTTAACCCAACATTCAAAGGAGCTATGGCATGTTAAAGCATCAAACTCAGAATAAAGCACTGGCATTGAAGGCGCTTTGGGTGATTTCTGATGATCGAATCAGATCGCTTAAAAACCCCAATACCGCTAAGCAATCAATAATGTCAGCAGACAATATCACTAATATCATTCCATTTACAAGATATTTAAAACGGCAATGTACTGATATTTAGCTGAATAAATCTCTTAAAAGGAGAGTGTCCAATCACCTCCTAAAGAGAGGATTGTTCATTCTCTCTTTTGTTTTTTGATCAACATTTAATAAAGGAGTCAGATATGAGCGATCCAATCCAACAAATTAAACAATACTGTTATGGCCAATGGGATACTGTTATCGAATCTTTAACTGGATTTGATGGCAATCCAACTCACTGTCCACAGCATGGTGGCAAATCAGGAAAGGCATTTTATGGCAAAAAAGGTAAGTATGCAGAGCGTGGAATAACTTTCTGTAACACCTGTGGTTGTAATCACGATGGAATAAGCACTCTGGTATTTATTACCGGACATTCTTGCTCAGAAGTGGTAAAAATGCTGATTGAATATATGGGTGGATTAGAACCCACACCAGAAGAGCTTGAAAAAATGAAAATGCGTCAACAAGCCCAGAAAAGAAAACAGGCCTATATTGAGCGCAAACATTTTCATAAAGCAATTAACGATATCATTGACCTGGTAAAAAGCAGTGAATACCTTAATGATGCAAGGCAATACTTCATCAATAGAGGATTAACGCCACTGGCCAACTGCTATTATCAAAACATCCGATTTATTAAAGATGCCGAGCACTATGAAAATGATGTTAAGCATACCAATAATGCCATCATTGGCATTATGCGTAATCTGGATAATAAAATACGCAATGTTCAGCGTGTTTTTCTAGATGATGCTTTTAATAAAGCGGACTGTGATAATCCTAAAAAAATGATGCCATCCCCTAAAGAAGGCTGGCATAGCGGTAGCGCACTCTGGATGAAAGCAAAGTTTAATCAGATGCCAGGTGTTATCCATGTTAGTGAAGGTTTTGAGAATGGACATGCAGTTTTATCTCAAGCACCACTTTACGTTGATATGGCCTGCTGCCTTACTGCTGGCAACCTAGCTAGGTTTGATATCCCATCTAATACTCAGAAACTCATTATCTGGGCTGACAATGATGGTGATAAGCAAACTAAAGATGGTGAAATAATTAACGTTGGCATTAACAGTGCCAAGCAACTAAAAGAAAGAGCAAAAGCAATGGGTATTGAAGCTGTTATTTTGGCACCAAAAGAAATTGGTGACTGGAATGATTATCCTGAGCGCTGCAAAGCGATGTGGAATAAATTAATATCCATACTTGAAGCTGCATAAGTTTTTACTTTATCACCCATACAGGGAGCAATTCCTGTATGGGTTTGCTCCTTGTTTTCATTAACGTAAATAAGGGAGCACTAATGACCGTAAAGTTAAATTATGCTAAACTGGAAATCGTAGATGCATTAATTGAGAGTGGTTTTGAACGTAAATAGGCGGAGACGCTTGTGAAGATACTTTCAAACACAGAACATGATCAATTATGCACAAAACAGGAGATAACAAAAATGCTAAACAGTGTTGCAAAAGATACGATTACTGAGCTTCGCAGTGAAGCAAAGGAAACTATTCTTGAAATGAGACGTGAGTTTGACAAAAGTCGAGAAGACTCGCGACGAGAATTTGACAAACGTATGGAAATTGCAGAAAAGCGTTTTGATGATGAGGTTAAAGAAATGCGGTCTCATAAGCGCTGGATTGTTGGTACCATTATTACAGTGGGTATTGCAATCATCGGTTATCTTCAATTTTTCCATTAATATTTTATTCAAAACAAAAGCCATGGACACTGCGTAAGCCGCAGCCATGGCTTCTATATCAAACCCAAAGGGGCAAGTCTCCTTTGGGTTGGCTTGCCCCTTTAAATTCAAGGAGACAAGTCATGCCAAACTGGTGTAACAATAAACTCATCCTCAATGCCAACAAAAAATCACTCGATAACCTGTTGTGTGAGATACATAAGCATAACTGCCTGTTTGATTTTTTGTGCCCTCTTCCGAATGATATTGTAAATGATCAGGAATGGACGAGAGAAAACTGGGGAACTAAATGGAATGTCCACTTAGCAGATTTAGACATCAATCGAGCATCAGACAATGATGTATCTATTGGTTTTGATACTGCATGGACACCACCTGTTGCATTTATTAAAACCTTAATCAACGCTTACCCTACAATCAATGTTAAATTTTATTACTTTGAGGATGGAATGGGCATTGCAGGCATTTATTTTTATCAGGATAAAATCGTTCATGATATATCCATTGAGCCTAACACACTGGAATATTTCAGGCTTCTTGTAGATGTTTTTGGTTATAATGCTCAAAACATCGCAGAAGATTATGAAGTAGCACCAGACATACTGAATAAGCTTGCTTAGTTGGTTGTGCTAAATCGGTTATTTATAAATGCTTTAAGGAAAATAAAATGCAATACAATGATAAACATAAAGATAAGATCAAGAAATTACTTGAGCTATCAATGTCTGATAATGAAAATGAAGCGAACATTGCACTTAAACAGGCAATGTCACTCATGAATAAACATAATTTGACCAAAGAAGAAGTTTATGGTCAGAAAATGATTAGTAAAACAATTGAAACTAACTACATGAGAATACCGGCATGGTATAGCTCACTATATGCCACTATGGGTAATCTCTCTGGCTGCCTAGTTGTTTCTAGCAATGGTCGTTCTGAGCTTGGCACTAAGGCAAAAATACAGATTGCAGGTAGGCAGCGCGATGTTGAAAACGCTATCTATCTGACCGTATTTCTATCACGTGAGCTTGAAAAAAGCGTTGAAAAATATAAAAGTTCACTTCCAAAAAATAAGATAAGAAATGCAACCACGCTAGTAAAATCTTATCGCATGGGGTTTATCAATAATCTTTTTCAACGTATGCAGGCGTCACGTAATCAATTCTTTACGGATACCAATAGTCATAATCAGATGATCTGCGTTGATCATCAATCTAGAATTTCTGAGGCTCAGGCATTTTTCTGCAAAGAAAATAATGTTCGAATCAAGAACCACAGAAGTCAGGCGCGTTATGATCAGTCTGGTTTAAGTGCTGGACAGTCTGATGCTGATAAGTTGCAGATAAATAATGCTGTCAATCGTCAGGATCAAATTCATGGCATAACTTACAACTAAATTAACAAACCCAGCAGGGAGTATACTCCCTGGGGTATCCTCTCTGCTAATAACTAACGAGAGAGGAATATCATGCATAATTTACATTTTATCGTTACAAACGCTGATAGCCATGAAGATGCTATTTGTTCAATAGAATCTGAGATTCTGGATTGGGGAAATGAAAATAATTGGCGCTCAGTTTTTGCAGCTATGTCTGTTCATGATCAGAGTGTTTTTTTGGCTGATGACGACAGTCGCTTTAATAATATAGTGGAGTCAACATATAACTCCATTAAATCAATTGAAGCAGCGATCAATTCAGAAATTCAATCAGTGCCTTACTTGGATATAGCACTACAATTCAAATCAGGTGACTCCCAGTTGACTGAATTGGACTATTACAAACTTGAGAAGTATGCTCGACATATGCATGAGGCTTTTAAATTTAAACATAAGCCATATGAAGTCAGTAGCATGCAAAATTTCTTTGAATATCAGTACGATGAATTTGGCATCACCGATTTTCGTTGTGATGGCAATCCAGCATCAGGCTATATTGTGTTCATTGATATGCATAGTTAACAGGAGTTGTATCATGTTAATCACCAGTAGTATGGCTCAGAATATTATTTCAATCTCAGGATTGATTTTAATTTTTCTAGTTGTCGTTTTTATAGCCGTATTTTTGCTATGGATTATTTTATCCTTATTGAAAGCGTCTATAAACCAAACAATTAAAATATGTGGTTATGTAAACATACTCTATTACAGATATCGCTATGGTAACTTTAAAGCAACGATGTATATGTTTGCATTTAGCCGTTTACACATGAAGCAATTCATGCGTAAAAAGACAAACAAAATAAGTCGATATGCTTCTGATAATGGACGCGCTACCGTTTTATTAAACTGCGCCAGCATGATCCATTCTTTTGATACGAAAGATCAAGAAAAAATTATGGCACATTATGAAAGAATAAAGCGCAGCAAAGCCAATCTGCTCAATTCAAACTCAAGGAGAACAGAATGAAAAATCACTATGAAGATTATTTTTCCATTGATGATTTAGAAGAAGAGTATCAGAAAATAGAGGCTGAGTTTATCAAGTCAAAAAACCCTAAACATAAGCATGATCTTTTAAACAAGTTGTGTTTAATTGAGGATGCCATTGACGATAAATTAAGTTTAGAAGACTTTTAATCAACCACCCATCAGGGGCAGTGCTCCTGATGGAATATTGCCCCTGTTGTCACATAAACAAAGGAGCAATAAATAAAATGATTGTTAAATTCGATGTTGCCTACAAAGAGTATGAACGTGTTGAGTATGATATCCCAAACGGTGAGGCTTTTTATAATGATGGCCTCAGCAATTATCTGACTCAACACCCTGAGAGTAATCAAAAAGATTTCATTGAACATCTCAGAGATAACGGCAAAGCTCTGCTTGTCGAAGAATATAGTGTTGGTGATCGTGAATATCTTGAGTTTATTAAAGATTCTGTTGAATTTGAAGATGAGCCTTTAATTTACGTGAGAATTAATGTTAGATCCCTAACAGATTATCAACGCACTTATCATATCATCTACAAAGTAGCACTAACACCTGATGAACTTCATACTAAATTTAATCAATTTAGTCAGTTGTTTAATGGTGATGGTCTTGTTTTCTTAAATGGACTGGCATCACAAGGGGTAGCTTTTTGCTACTGTTACAGCACTGATATTCAGAGCTATATGATGTTTAATCCCGTTGAAAGAGGAATAAACAACCCTGAGAAACACAACTATATGAAGTCATCACTAAAAATCATGTAAACCGCATGAATAGCAGACCCTGATTCGGGATGAAATACTCCCGGACCATGGGAGTATTTTATCTGATTCAGGTTAATTGAATAACTAACCCAAAAGGATAAAAACTATGTTATTAAAAGGTACACTTAAAAGCAATATATTAACGACTGAAATCGGACAATTTTTTGTATCACGCAAAGGTGATCAGGAAATTACTGGTGTTTTTGACGTTGAGAATATCAAGCCATCACAGATTGAAAAACCAGTCAGTGTTGATGGCTATCAATCAGTTATTCAGATTCCAATTATGGAAGCTAAAATCACCGCTGTTTATCTTAAAAAATTTGACTCTAATGATAAGGCTGAGAAATTAGTCCCATCATCAGCTAAAGAGGCCAGATTAGATAACCAGACAGTGATAACTGATAAGCAACCAGCAAACAAGGCACATAATAATGAGGATGCACCTAAGTCAATCACAGTGACTAAGGAGCCTTCATTGCAAAGCTCAGAAAATAAATCAACAGATCAACTTGCTACGCTTCAATCTAATGATAGTAGTAATTATGATACTGCTGAAGAATCTTTATCAAATGAGCAGTTAAGGGATAATCCTGCTGATGATGATGTGAATCCTCAAGAATTAACACTTTTTGGAAAGCCTTATCAGCACTTGAGTAGCCCTTACAAAATAGATGCCTCACTAAATCGTGAAAAACAGCGTGAAATCATCGATTTTTTAAAATCTAAAGGTGCACAGTTTGATCGTACAACACAAGAATGGCATCTTCATGGTGAAGGAGAACGAGCATGAGTCTTATTCATCCGGCTATTTCTCATAACTTTGAAAAGATGGGCTACTATCCTACTGATGGATATACGCTCAACACGATTATAGGCGCTATTGAGCACAATGATGATCCAAATACAGTGATTTTTGATCCATGCTGTGGAGAAGGGATTGCTTTACAAAAGCTCAAACGCGAACTTTGCCATTATGGTAAGACTTTTGGCGTTGAGTTAGATGACGAGCGATTCCAAAAGTCACAAGCTGTTATTGATCATTGTATTCATGCAGATGCATTAAACCAGGTGAAATACGCCCGTGCCAATGCATCCGTGCTTTTTTTGAATCCACCGTATGGGCAATCGTCTATCAGTGAGCGTTTGGAATATGCTTTTATTAAAAAGTATATTCATTCGTTAATGCTTGATGGATTATTAGTGCTCGTCATACCTGTTCAGGCATTAGATTATAAGCTAGCACAATATCTTTGCTCGCATTGTGATGATGTTAGTTACGGTCTTTCGCCAGAACAGACATTCAAACAGGTGATTATTATTGGCCGAAAAATTAAAATGTCACAAGCTAATAACATCAATGAGCGTGCAAGAGAGATGGTAAAGGCAATTGACGATAATCATTACTATCAATCCCCACCAGATCTTTATAGCATCCCTTCGGTAAACAAACCGTTCATTCTGAACAGTACAAACTTAACTGTTGGAAGTGTCAGTGATGTAATCAACGCTAGAGGTGTCTCCACACTGTGGGATAGTTTTAAGCGCGATTTTACTGAAATTGAAAACACTTACCCAAATCCTTTAATGCCCCTTTCCGACTGGCATACGGCTCAGGCAATCATATCAGGCATGATTTCAGGTCTGGTTGAGTCTGAAAACCGACGCATGATCGTTAAGGGAACCGTTAAGAAAAAACTGCCTGAAGCAACCGTTACCGTTAATGGAGATACCAGTAAATACCAACAGACTGAAAAGTTTGTACCAATGATTATTGGCATCGATGTTACCCATGGTAGTGAGCACTTTGGACAGTTATATCAAATCAGTTAAAGGAGCTGTTATGTTTGAAATCGAAGAATACGCACAGGTTTTTATGGATTGCGCAGTCATTAACGAGCATCATGAGATTATCTTTGCTTCCATTTATGGCGGTGAAAGCTCTGTTTCTCGAATACTGGCGGCGATTGAAAATAATAATCTTAAACGCATACGCTGCTATGGTCACAGCACTTTGTTTCATGTTGATTTTCCTGACAGGAAACGACTTCACTGTAAAAAAATGAAAATCAATAACCCTACATTTGCGCACTTTATTCATTGCCAAATGTATGAGCGTGATGTTCATTTCAGTGAAGGTGCAATTAATGCGCATGTTTTAGTACGTGAAGGTGAAAGTACGCACGACTTGTTATGGCAGCGTATCAAGGCCATGACAGTTACACCATTACTTGATGAATGGAAGATGCAACTGATCACGTATTTGTTTGAAGAAGGAAAGATCATGCAAAATCAGGTGTTTTCATCTTCAGACAGAACAAAACTTAAAAGCTACACCATTACGTTGGATATACTGGCACTTAACCCTGTTGTAGTAGAAATGCTAAAAACAGAGCAGCTAGTTATCCCAGCATAACGGTACTTTTTCATCTTTTTCATCTTTTACATCCCTAGAGGAAGCAATTCCTTTAGGGATTGTTCCTCTAGGTTTAAATTCAAAATAGAAAATATAAAAACAAACCAGAGGAATAATTATATGGAAAATGTAAGTATAGATAATATAGATAATGCCATTGATTTATCTAACGATGAAACCGATCAAGGGCTACAAAAAATATCACTGGCAAGCTTTTTAAATGAGTTCAAATCTTCATTGGTTGAACAAGTAAAAGCTCAGGTGACACCATTATATAAAGATAAAACTGATAATAAACCTTATTATCATGAGTTAATGTCACAATTAAAGCGCAAACCATTTGAAGCTCAGAAAAATGCAGTTCAGGCATTGATGAAGCTTTTTATAGACAGTAAAAAGCGAATGGGCATTTTAAATGGTGAGATGGGCACAGGCAAATCGATGATGGGAATTTGCATTGCAAATTTAATGCATCATCAAGGATATAAGAGAACCCTAATCCTTTGCCCGCCACATCTGGTCTACAAGTGGAAGAGAGAAATTGAGAATACCATTGATGATGTCGATGTAATTATTCTTAATGGCTCAGGCTCCATTCGTACTTTAAACAAAATCCGTGAACACCTTAAGCGTTATGGTCGTCATCGCCCTGCTTTTTTCATAGTAGGTCGTGTACGATTACGCATGGGTGGTAATTGGCAACATGCATTTGCCAGACGTAAGCTGGCTGTTGTTGAGCAAAGTACAAATGAATCACTTGATTCTGATGTACTGTGTTGTGGCGATTGTGGTGAACCGGTGAAACATGGTGACAGTTATTTTCATGATATACGTGATTTACCACAAAAACAGCATACCTGTTGCCATTGCAACAGCAAGCTATGGCAGTACGGCATTGAAAAGAAAGCTGAAGAATCAAATTACGATAAACTGCGTAAAGCACTCTGCCAATTACCTACAATTGGCAAAGTTAAAGCAACTAATCTGTTGAATTCATTTGGCGAAGACTTACTGTTAAACTCACTGGAAGATAATCTTTACCAAATGATTAATCTGATCGATGAGCAAGGTGAATTTGTTTTTAATGACAATGAAGCCAGACGACTTGAAAAGGCAATTATGAAAAATGAATTTGCTTTAAGCAACGTCAATTTTCAGATAAGCGAGTTTATCAAACGCTACTTTCCTCGCAACTATTTTGGGCTTTTAATGTGTGACGAAGCCCACGAATATAAGAACGGAGGAAGTGCACAAGGTCAAGCAATGGGAGTTGTTGCCTCTCAGTGCCAGAAAGTATTATTACTGACGGGCACATTAATGGGTGGCTATGCAAGTGATCTATTTTACCTGTTGCATCGATCAATGCCATCTGTGATGAATAATGATGGTTACTGCTACAGTGATCATGGATCACTTAGTAGTTCTGTTCAAAGCTTTCTTGAAACCTATGGCATCTTGAAATTTAGCTATAGCGAAAAGGAAGCGGAAAATTTCAAAACTGCTCGTGGTAGAAACAGAAATGTTAGTGCAACACCCGCTCCTGGCTTTTCAGTTAAAGGGGTTGCTCGTTATCTCCTGCCTTACACGGTCTTTGTCAGACTGGAAGATATCGATGCAGATGCACTGGTTCCATATACTGAGCATGATCCCATCATGCTTGATATGGAAGATGAGTTAAACGACACTTATGCAGATCTCTCTTCAAAACTCAAAAGTGAGATGGAGCAGGCATTAGCTAAAGGAGATCGAACGCTTCTTGGTACAGTGCTAAGTGCATTGATGTCATACAGTGATAGTGCATTTATGCCTATGACCGTCTGCCATCCAAGAACAGGTAATATCATTGCTGATGCTGATGCTTTGATAGGTGATGAACCGTCTGTTAAAGAGCAGGCTCTGATTGATTTATGTGTAAAGCAGAAATCACAAAACAGACGTGTTCTAGTCTACAGCACATTAACCGATAAGCGAGATACCCGCCAACGCTTAAAAGAATTTTTAACGCGTGAAGGTATTAAAGCTGAAATCCTCAACTCATCTGTCAGCACGCAACAGCGTGAAGATTGGGTGATGGATAAGGTTGATCGAGGTATAGATGTCCTTATTACCAATCCTAAGCTAGTCGAGACAGGTCTTGACCTGTTGGATTTTCCAAGCATCGTCTTTATGCAGGTTGGTTATAACGTCTATACAGCTATGCAGGCAATGCGTCGATCATGGCGTATTGGTCAAACCGTTCCAGTTGAGATCTTTTTCATCTGTTACAAGGGCACTACACAGCAATCCTGTCTAGAGCTAATGGCAAAGAAAATCAAGGTCACACAGTCAACCTCTGGTGAGATGCCCAACTGTGGTTTAGAAGCAATTAATCAAGATGCGGATAACATGGAAACGGCTATCGCCAGAAAGTTGATCAACAAAGAAGATATGAGTCAGGAATCTGAAGCACAGATGATACAATCTGAAGATGAATCCTGCTCAACTTCTAATAATATCTATAACAAAGATGTCAAGATACAGTTACGCTGTCATATGGGTGATAATGTTCGTTATCGAATTTTCAATAACACGATTATCACGCCAGGCGTAAAAGATCTGGCAGAAAAATTAAACTGCTACTGGTTAATTCAGGATGCAGCAATTTTCCTGTCTGAGGCACGTAAAAAGAAAAATGATTATTTTTATTCAGTGAAATTCTCTCAAACAACAGGTCACTCTATTTTGACGATTGATGATGGAAATAATCGTATTCTGTATCAATCCACTTATAACTGGGTTGATCTCACCGCAGAGGAAGACATTTGTTTGTATCTAGCAACAGATGATGATCCTAAAGATCAAAAAGCAACATTTGTCATGATGCTGCCTACTGAGTTCTAACCTTTCTTAAGCCCATTCTACGCAAGTATGATGGGCTTTTTTTTGCACTTTAGTTTACTTTTTAGCTAAAAAGACAGCTTAAAGCAGCAATACAGATTGCATTTATGTCACTTTAACACTAAGTTGATAATGGTTTAATTTAATATGGAGTCATTTACATGA
>NZ_JBXTEF010000023.1:0-6008 GCF_057495195.1 Cysteiniphilum sp.
AGCCATTTAAATGGACATATAAGGGAAGAGTTCTACAGGCGACATAATATTTACTTATTTAAAGGATGAGGTACTAGTCATTCACTTAATAGCGATACTCAGGGATGCGCTCGATTTCGTTATCAATGCGATACGTCATATCATCACAGTAAACATTTTCTAGCTTCTTAATCGTTGCATGCTCTAGTATCTCATACCCGCATTCATTAGATGCCGTAAACTTCGGCGGATATTCACTAAACAACACCTCATAGGTATCACTACCAAAACAGTAACGAATATATACATGACCCTCTAAACGCCTTGCATTGACTTTAAACATCAGGGTCGTTTCATCTAGGCGCTTAAAGTCATGTGCACCCCAACTCCAAACCAAAGTTCTTCCGCCTGTAAATAATTGCTGTATGATTGTGTTTACGTAATAGTTTTCATCATTCATGGTTGTGCTCCTTTTTGTAGCTTTTTGTTGGTTATTTTTACTGGTTTTATTTTTTTGCTTTGTGTGTGATCACAACCCTTTTGCAACAAGCCTTAGAAAATTAAATGCAAGGGTGCCGCAGGCACTTGCGTAGCCCTTGCATTTCAATTTTGGCTTGTTAAAAAAGAAAATATTACTAGGCTGTCAATCACGCAGTGATTGACTCATTGTCGAGAAGGTTTTTTGATAACTCCTTTGCTCCATACTGTGCAAATTTAAAAACATTGACTATGATTAATCTATGCGCTTGAGCGGTTGAAACGAGGCGTTTTTATTAATTTTATTTGGTATTCTCTTGCTCAGGCGCACGACCTCAAAAACACAAAACTACCCAATTGACCATACCCACATTAAAAGCTAATATTCGTGCAAAACAATATTGAGCAGCGCAACTACGATGCATAATGACGAAAAGAAAATTATGGCTATTGATGCCAAAGTTAAAGCCCTGCGTGCTAAAAACACCGATGACATGATGCTGTTAACTGAAATGATTGATGAGATGCTGTTTTTCAGAGAAATTATGGAAAATTCTAAGCCAGAACAACTCAATGCCTACTGTCAGAAATATACCAACTTTTTCTACTTTGCAAAATTACTAGAGAATCTTGCGGATACACTTGCCAGCGCTAAAGCCTAAAACTTCCTGTTTTACGACCACGATCGCGGTTAAAAAACGAAAAAAACACACTTAAAACTTGCCCATCACTAAAATACACATCAATGCTTTTCTTAGTTTTTTTGCGGATTACTTTTTCTTGGTTTTTCTTTTTTTGTTGTTTTGATCCTGCTTAATTTCACCCAATTTTTGGCGCATTATTTTCTTAAGAACGTCTAAGCAACTATCATTATTCATGCGATTATTTTTCATCGTTCTGCTCATCAATCACTTTTGTTTTAATACTGTCGCGCAATTCTTTTTTCATCTTCGCCAGATTAAAAGCATCTACTGCATCACAGGCTTTTTTCCATAACACAGCATAATTAGGTTTTGCTTTTTCATGATCAGATAATGACTTGAGTTTAGCTTTTAACGCTTTGGCTCCAGCTTCGGTTTTTAATAACTCATCAATACTCATGCTAAAAACTCCATAAAATGAGGATTTGCTCTATTTTTCCATGTCATTTTCATGGCTCTATATTTGTTAATATAATATTGTCGATAACTCAAAATAACATCAACAATATCATTATCAGTCACTTTTAATGTCCATGAAAATTCTTTATCTGGCAATTCTATTGGAATGTCAGAAAGAATTGATGCCAGCATTTCAGACTTAT
Source organism: Cysteiniphilum sp. (assembly GCF_057495195.1). Lineage (NCBI taxonomy): Bacteria > Pseudomonadati > Pseudomonadota > Gammaproteobacteria > Thiotrichales > Fastidiosibacteraceae > Cysteiniphilum > Cysteiniphilum sp. The sequence continues at coordinate 1,760 of NZ_JBXTEF010000023.1, forward strand.
GCTTTTTATTATACCTGTATGTATATTCATTGCATAAAGCCTTGTAATGCTCAAAAAGCCACTGAGAGTGGGTTTTACTTTCTTTTAACCATAATACACACGGATGGTTTTGGTGTGTTAGTCGATAAAGTTCTGGGCGAGAATTACCTGTTAAATGATGTACTGCACTCATGATTTGCGCTGATTCAAGAATCATTTTGACAACATGTTTATCACACTGATACTGCGCTGATTTTTTTGGGCTTTTGTCCAAAAAAAAAGATATTCACTCACGACACCCCTCATCAATAAACATCACCTCACCCAATTCAAATCGCTCAATGACATCGTGATATGTATTTAGCATCACATGACAATCATCAACGTCAACAATAACGCCAGTGTAAAGCTCATTTGTATAGGTTTTTAGACTAACCCTGACTTTGTCATTTTTAAATTTTGCCAACCTTTCGTTTGCCATCTAAACCGATTCCCTTGTTTCTTCATCGACAAATTCAACCCCAACTATTGAGACAACAGCAATGGTACGCCTTTCTTGTTCTCCATCAATAGCCACATCAACCGTTGTTCCAGATAGTTTAGATACTTTGCAAGTTACTCGCACGCCATTTAAATAGTGCAGCTTTATCGTCAAACTTTCCATTTTCGCTTTTGCTAAGTTTTTATACACACTCACAACTTGACTCCCTGTTGAACATATTCATTCTGCGCCCAAGCTTATCAGCTCCCAGCGCCAAGTAAAGCCTGTCTACACTTAGATTGACGTAGCTGGCTTAACGCTTTTCCATATTCGACATGCTTTTACCTAAACTCTACAAGCAATAATAAATCAAATAAACACACCCCACTACACCAATAAATCCTTAAAAAACATTCTTACCGCTTACTGACCTGGCAAGCTTGCTTATTTGGGGGCATTGCACTACTTTAGTCATTGGTGAAACATATATAACCAAAGGAGTAACATTATATGAAATACCTAAACCCTATCGCACTTATATTAATCATCATCGGCGGCTTAAATTGGCTGCTCGTTGGTTTGTTCCACTTCAATCTTGTTCATGCCATTTTTGGCAAACTGGGCTTTGTTGAAAATATCATCTACATTATCGTGGGTATCGCTGCACTAATTTGCATCCCTATGCTTAAGAAATGCTGCCCAAAATCATCATGCAACAAGGATTGATCAATATTGTGGGAAATCAATTTACCGATAATTTCTGCGTTACCGTTGAAAACACAACAGGACAGACAATAGCTGATTTTTTAAAACAGTGCGCTAATCAAGGCTTAACCTACACAGAGGTTGGCGAGCTTTTTGGCTACAAACAAAATACGGTTAGAAAATGGTGCCGACGTTGCAGTGTCTCTTTATACAATGAAAGCAGTCTTAAAGCACTAAACTCACCAGCTAAGAAGGCAGCCATTGAGCAGTTACTTGATGACATCAAAATCAAATCCATTAGCTGCTCAAATGCACTGTATAAAGCTTGGTAAAAAGTAAAAATCATGCAACGCTTGGAAACAGTAGCCAAGTTTTATGAGATAATGGTTACTCAGGACTTATTGGGTGATACTGTTATCATTTGCTATTTTGGCGGGAAAAACAGCCATCGACATCAGTCGAAAACAATCAAGTTAGATTCATTTTTACACTACTGTAAAGCGTATAAAAAAATTATCACCACCCGATTTAAACATGGGTACTGGTTTATCCATCATTCGCTGCAAGACTTTTAAAATGCAGGCAATACCGCTTTGTGTTATGATGTTTTCAGCCAAAATAACACCGCTAATTTTCAATGACTGGAAAAATTAATTGGAAAACACCAATACCATTGTCACATATATCAGCAAAGCAAGCTGATTATCCGCTTGATGCTCTACCTGATATTATCAAAGACGCTATCCAGTCTTATGCTGAATATGGGCAACAGCCGATTCCATTATTAGCCAACAGCGCCCTTTCTAACGTCTCACTAAGCTGTCAAGGTTTAGCTAATGTTGCGCGTGATGACGTGTTGACTAGTCCTGTCTCCATGTATTTTATTACAGTTGCATCGAGTGGCGAACGTAAAACAGCGGCTGATAAAGTCTTTGGTAAAGGCATTGAAGATTGGCAGGACAAGACAACAAAAACCATGATGCCAGAATATACGCGCATCAAAAATGAGTACACCACTTGGTCAATCAAACGCAAAGGATTGCTAATGATGATTAGGCGCCTAGCTACTCAAGGTTATGAAACAGATCAATATGATGGTTACTATGATCAGGTCATGCTTGAAGAACCAGAAATACCTTTGTTACCCAAACTCAAATATGAGGATATTACCGCAGAAGCGTTAAGCGAAAACTTAGCAAAGGAATATCCCAGTACAAGTATTTGGTCAGATGAAGCGGGTATTTTCTTATCAAGCCCGAGCATGCAAAAAGACAATACCAAATTTGTCGCCCTACTCAACCGTTTATGGGACGCGCAACCCATAGCAATACATCGCAAAACCACCGGTGACATCTTTATTAAAGATCGGCGTTTCACACTCAACTTAATGATGCAACCCTTGCTCCTAGAGCAAATGCTAAAAAAAGGTGATGGCATTAATAGAAACAGTGGTTTTCTTGCACGAACCTTATTAGCTTACCCCACTTCAACCATGGGCAATCGATATTACAAAGAACCATTCAAGAACGTCACCGAACATCTTGACAAGTTTCACAGGCGCATTAAAACCTGCCTAAGCAACACACAGCCAGTTGATAAATACGGTTTTGGATACATTCCAACGCTTACTTTTAGCAAAATAGCCAAAGAGGCATGGGTGAAATACTTTAACTATATTGAAACTGCTATCGCCAACGAATACCACTGGCAATCAATCCATGACTTAGCATCTAAAGCCAGTGAGAATATTGCAAGGCTAGCCGCCCTATTCCATTTGTTTACAGGTAAGCAAGGTACTGAAATATCTACTAATCACATTGAGTCCGCTTATCAGATTATTGAATGGCATTTAAATGAAGCTAAACGCATCTTTGGAGAAACGAAGCTGACACAGGTGGAGCATGACGCAAAATTAATACTTGATGCCATCATCTCAAAGAATATTGTTGAAACTACTTCACGCGAGATTTTACGTGTCACACCTGTTCGTGACAAAGGTAGACGAGATAAAGCTATTAAACTACTTGAAAAATCACATTATCTTATTTCAACGCCAGATGCTAAAAGAATAAAGATTGTTTTTCATCCTTCTCTATTTAAAACCACAGCAATAAACTAAGTTTTATACGAATAACATATGATATTAGACATCTACAAGGAATTAAAGAAACCATGTTAAAGCAAAACTGGACAGAAGTTAAAAAACAGCTTAAACACTGTAGCCAAAACGATTTGCTCGGGATTATTCAAGAACTTTACAAACTGAACAAAGTGAATAAAGCACATCTTCACCTTAGATTTTTAGCAGCCAACAGTTCTGAACAGAAAAAAGCGCTATTAATAGATACTATTGATGAAATCCATAAGCAATGGAGCAAAGCTTTCCATGATCCGTATGGATATTCAGGTAATCCTTGCACAGTAAAGATAACTCCTATAAAGAATCCTGTCACTGCTTACCACAAAGCGATTGGTGAAGATGAAGGATACATTACCATTCTTTCAGAATATGTGATTGGTGGTGATAAATTCTTGGATACAGGCTGCGCGGAGCCAGCAAATGCCGCCATTAATAGTATTGATGCAGCGGCTAGAGATTTATTCTTGCTAATTGCAAAAAATCCAGACTATTTTAAAGTGCTTACGCAAGAGCAAATTGAAAAAATAAATGTCTATATGCATGGATACTACATACGCGATGACGCACAAATTGCTTTTAAAGAAGTCAAACAACTATTTGAGGATAATCATGACTAAAACAATACACTTAGCTAAAGATTTAGATACATTAATCAGTGAAGCAAATGATAAAAGTATCGCAATTATCAATGATTTTTCAGAACATTTAAAACAGATGGGATTTGTCAAAAAAACCATAAAAAATCACGTTGATAATCTATCTTTTTTTGCAGAGTATTTAAACCATTGTTACGCGACAAATATAATGCTCCACCCTTGATGAGTCTGCGACATTTATTTTGCTCCAGTCTTACGACATTTATATTGACCCACCCTAATACGATATAATTGCTGACATTTCACTCAGCAATATTGGATTAATATAACAATGAGGAAGACCCACGT
>NZ_JBXTEF010000024.1:0-23003 GCF_057495195.1 Cysteiniphilum sp.
TCTGTTTATTCTAGCAATAACACACTACATCAATATTAAATTTAAATTGACACAGTTTTATGAACACTCCCTTTAAACCAGTTGTTTTTCTATTGCTTCAAGTGCTGATAATGCACAGCCTCATGGGTAATTAACCCATCTCATATTTACTTTTGAAGATTCATGGAGTTTAGGATGGAATATATTGACAAGTATTTTCATAAAATTGATAACCCCTTTGTTATTAAATTTTAATTTTCATGGGGTCTAATTACCTGCAGTTTGTCGCGTAACAGTCTAATTCAGCATTAATTGGTACTACGAGTTTTTTTTAGATAATTCATATAGCGCTTCATTTTTACCATTTTGAGAATATAACTTAACAAAAAATATTATCTTTTCTGACATGGTTTGATTGTTCCTAAAATGGTACAGGGTATTTTCTTCTAACCTTTTCTATATCCGATAACATTTCATCTGTTAGCATCAAGTCAATTGCTGAAATATTATTTTTAAGTTGATCCATAGTTGTTGCCCCTATGATAGAACAGCTCATATAGCTTCTTCTTAACGTAAATGCAATTGCCATTTGGCATACATCGATATCGTATTTATGAGCAATATCCATGTATTCTTGCACAGCTAAATCATTCATCGATGACAGTCTAGTCATAAATCTTTCGGCTTGGTCTCCCATGATTTTATCTGAAAATCGACTGCCATCGGGTCTATTACCATTTAAATATTTCCCACTAAGAACACCCATTTCTAATGGTGACCATGATAAATATGAAACATCTTCCAAAGCACAAGTTTCCATTACATCCGTTTCATCTCGCCTTCTTAAAAGGTTGTATTCATTTTGAATACTTACAATTCTTGGCAGATTGTACTGATCAGATAAGTCACAAAATTGCTTAATACCCCATGCTGAGTCATCTGATAATCCTATATGCTTAATTTTCCCCTCTTTTACTAACTGATCTAGTGCTCTTAAAGTCTCTAATATATTTTCACATATTATTTTTTTATCAGAAAAACCTTGTGCAGGTTGAAAATCCCACCAATTAGCGAAATGATAATTAGGCCTGTTAACCACCCAATGTAATTGGTATAGATCAATATAATCAGTTTGCAATCTTTTTAAACTTGCATTTACTGCTTTAATAATATTTTCATGGTTTATAACAGGATTACTTTCACCTCTTGCCCAAGGAAGAGGCGAGATTTTTGTTGCTAGAACAACGTCTTGCCTTTTCTTTCTTGAACTGAGCCAATTACCGATTATTGTCTCTGTTGTACCATAAGTATCTGGTGAGGGCGGAATTGCATAGGCTTCTGCTGTATCCCAAAAATTAACGCCTTTTGATAATGCATAATCCATCTGTTTAAATGCTTCTTCTTGATTGTTTTGAACACCCCAAGTCATTGTGCCTAAACATATTCTACTTACTGATAAATCAGTTTTTCCTAATTTAATATATTTCATTTTATTCTCTCTCTGTCTAATAATTCTACTTTCTCTATGACGTCAATCCAAAAGTCGGTTTTGGTGCCATTTGATTTGCGTATATCAACAAGGCATTGTCTATATTTTTGGCAACATCAAATCGATTCACTATTACTGGTGCTTTATCATTAAGTTAGTTAAGTAATCATTGCATCCTTTTCTGATTGTAACCTCATCAATTGTACTTGCAACATCAATATAAGCGGTATTATCAACTATTTTACAACCAGTAACTTTAGTATCAGGCAGGTTGAGCAAATCATTCATAAATTGATGCATTTTAGTAAGCACATAAAAATATTGGATGCTTTGATTCTACTGACTTAGGCGCTCACCTTCAACTCCCACATTTATTGCGGGAGAGCCAAACTTATAATTTCGTTGTCACATCAAATTTAAAAAATGAAATGTTCCCATTGTTATGAATGAATTATTGTTGAAATATTAAAGATGAGATTGCAGCTAATAATGAATTTAAACCAGTTGTTTTGTGGCGGTTTCAAGTGCTGATTTTAGGTCAAATAGTGTCGTCATTGCTTCAATCGGAGTGAGCTTGTTAGGATCGAGTGCTTTGAGCTTTTCAATCACAAGCTCATAATCATGCGTTATATTCTCATCATTTTTGTCATCATGGTCATGGTGAGCTGTGAAACTAAAGTCCAAACTTTGCTGAATAGGTGCGTAAGGATCACTATCGCGCATCTCCAGCCGTGATAGAATCTTTTTGGCATTCTTTAATACATCATGGGGCACACCCGCAAGCTTCGCCACTTGAATACCATAGCTTTTAAGCGCAGCACCTGGTTTGGCTTGATGCAAAAAAATAATGTTATCTTTATATTCCGTTGCCTCAAAGTGAATATTTTCTAATGTAGGGTATTGTGCAGCTAAGTGAGTCAATTCAAAATAATGTGTAGCAAAGAGTGTATAAGCTTCGGTTTTTAATAGCTTTTCAGCACATGCCATGGCCAGTGCTAAGCCATCAAATGTACTGGTGCCGCGTCCAATTTCATCCATTAATACGAGGCTCTTATCCGTTGCATGACGCAAGATATGTGCGCATTCTGTCATCTCTACCATAAAGGTTGAGCGACCTGAGCTAATATCATCAGATGCGCCAATACGTGTATAAATGGCATCAATATCACCAATTAATGCATTTTGTGCTGGAACGAAAGACCCTAAATGCGTAAGAAACACAATATGTGCAATCTGGCGCATATAGGTTGATTTCCCGCCCATGTTAGGGCCGGTAATGATTTGTAAGTGTTTTTGCTGATCCAAGCAATTGCTATTGGCAATAAAGGGTGATTTAGATAAAGCTTCAATGACTAAATGTCGCCCATCTTGGATGTCCAAAATCTTATCTTTTGATAATTGTGGACGATTTAATTTTAAGGTAATCGCGCGCTCGGCAAAATTCGTTAAGACGTCAATCTCAGCAATTGCTTTTGCCGTTTGTTGCAGATCTTGATACACCACAAGAATCTCTTCTAAAATATCCTGATATAAGCTTTTCTCATAGGAAAGTGCTTTTTCCGCACTGCTTAGAATCTTATCTTCAAAGGATTTCAGCTCAGGTGTGATGTAACGCTCAGCATTTTTGAGTGTTTGCCGGCGTGTATAATCAACAGGCAGCTCCACTTTATGCGCCTTGGATATCTCAATATAGTAACCATGCACTTTATTAAAGCTAACCTTTAACGTGTTGATACCAGTGCGTTCACGCTCTTGTTGCTCAAGCTGAATTAAATAATCCCCCGCATGCTGACTGATGTTTCGCAGTTCATCAAGATGTGCATCAAAGCCATCTTTAATCACACCACCATCGCGAATGGTGATCGGTGGTTCATCAACTAAAGATGCATTTAAAAGTGTTAGAATTTGCGGTAATAACATTAAATTCTTAGCATGAGTTATAAGCAATGGATTATGCTGTTTGTTTGCAATTGTTGCTTTGAGATCTGGTAATATATTTAGAGTATGTTTGAGTGCAATTAAATCTTTTGGCTTGGCGCTATTTAAAGCAATACGTGAGGCAATGCGCTCAATATCTTGTGTTTGCTTAAGCAAATGTTGAATATCATCAATTGCGGTTTGATTGATTAAATCTTGTATTGCATCTTGGCGGCTATTCAAAATACAATGATCTTTTGTTGGCGATTTAAACCATTGTTTTAATAGGCGATTGCCAAGCGCTGTTTGGCATTTGTTGATAATGGCAAAAAGTGTGTGATTGCCTTTGCCTGAGAGGCTTGTTTCAAGCTCAAGATTACGTCGACTTGAAGTGTCAATATTTAATAAACACTCATCAGATTCGATGGCGATGCTATGTAGATGTTTCGGTGTTGCCTTTTGCGTATTCTCAAGATAATTGAGTAAGGCGCCAGCGGCTGATATTGCTAATGGTTTTTTATTGAGCTCATCAGTTAAGGCATTTTGACCAAAGTACTGCTGAATCAACTTTTTGGCACCCATTAATTGAAATTCCCACTCGGGACGCTTTTGGATAGAGATTTGTTCATTTATCAGATTAGGTTGAATTTTATCGGAACTTGACTCACAAGTCAGTAATTCTTTGGCCTTTAAGCGGTGAACTTGGTCATGAAGTGTATTATCCTCACGTTTGATTTCAAGCACTTTTAGCTCGCCTTGTGTAAACTCCAAATAGGCAATGCCCATACGTGTTTTATTCTCAAAAACTGCCATTAGAATATTGCTATCGTGACTATCGGTAAAGCTTTCTTCAGCGACAGTTGCCGGAGTAATAACACGCACAACTTCGCGTGCTACGGGACCTTTGTTGGTAACATCACCCACTTGCTCACAAATGGCCACACTTAAACCTTGTTTGACCAAGCGTGATAGATAATTCTCAGCAGCATGATAGGGCACACCCGCCATGGCAATGGGTTCACCATTTGATTTGCCGCGTGTTGTGAGACTGATATCCAGAAGCTTAGCGGCTTTGTGCGCATCATCATAAAATAACTCATAAAAATCACCCATGCGATAAAACAAAAGTGTCTCAGGATATTGAGATTTGATCGTTAAATATTGTTGCATCATCGGTGTGTGCGTGCTTTCAGTCGACATGGTTCATATATCTGGCAGTATAAATGTCGAATATTGTACACGATGATTCATGGGTGGTATATAGTTGAGCTAAAGCTCACCCATGGAAATTTCAGATATACTTTGCACCAAAGTTTATGGCGCATAATAAAGGTAATCTAGCTTTATGGACTAGGGATAGTAAGAGGATATAATGTAACTTTAGTGGGCACTGTATTAGTTCCTACAGGCTGACCAAACCAAGAGGCAGTACCACGCCCCCAGCAATAATACTTGTCATCTTTAGCTAACCCACATGTGGTTTGGGCGCCTATATAGAGATCTTTAAAGCCAGATGTATTGCTAACAGTATTTGAAAAGTCTTCATTAGGGGTCGGTTGCAGTGTACTTCCTTTCTTGAATTCTGTAGGGTCTTTGTTATCATCTATTGAATTATTTAATTGGTTACCTAGCTGGAAGAATAGATTTGCCCCCCAGCAATTTAAATTGTTTGTTTTGTTATTGGTTAGATAGCAAACAGTAGAGTTGCCGGCTACTAATTTAATGATCTTTGAAGACCCAACAATAGTTTTTAAATTAAGTGGTTCTGCAGGTGAATATTGTGTATGTAAATACTCACCATTGCCTGGAAATCCATAATTATAAGTATCACCGAGGATCCCACCCCAGCATTGTACTTGATTGCTATCTCCTTCCATTAAAACACAACCACCATACCAAGTTGTTACCAACTGGGACACTGAAGCATTATGACCGAAATCAACTTTAGTAGGAATGGTAATATTTTTCTTCACAGAACTATCATTTCCGAGACCTAAATATCCATATGTATTATTTCCCCAGCAGTATACTTGATTGTGAAGCTCATCTGATGGTAATCCAACTATAGCGCAAGTAAATGGCTCAGGTACTATTGTATTAGACGTGCGTATATACTTAAATACATATCCTTGAGGAATATTTGTAGTATCAACTTTCGTTGGCGTAGTAGTGACGACTCCACTTGTTTTCCCATTACCGAGCTCTCCATACGTGTTATACCCCCAACAAAATGCCATATCCTGAGTATTATCACCTGGTTTTCCTTCAATGGTACACATGTATGGCAGGGTAGGCTCGGCATTTGATGCAACTTGTTTTACTACCAAACCAGTTTGGGCTGCAGCTATTTTTTTAAAATATGGTGTTGGACCAGACGGTAGAAGGCCTCTGCAGTATAGTTGATTATTGTTTGTAGTGCTTGGATCTCCAATGATAACGCAAGTATTTAACATTGATACATTAACGGTTTTTAGTATCTTACCTTCAGGTGGCGTGTAGATATTTTTTGGCGTGTATATTTCAATATTACCAAATCTGTTATATTGTTGTGCTCCGTAACAATATAATTTATTGTCATGTATTATACAACCACCATAATTTGCAGCAGCCATTTGAGGATAAGCATTATTTCCTTGTACTATTAAAGTGTTATCATTACTAAGGTCAACGGTTATTAGGTTATTGTGGTTATCAGACTTTAAAGTAATATCAGCTGTGCCAATCAAACCTTGTTGAGCCGGGTAGAATATACCTGAGATTTCACAGGTATCATTTTTATTCATTGTTGCAATAGATTGACATGTATTTTGATTGATTGTAAATCCTTTAGCTGCAGTGAGCGTGGTGAGATCTGATGTAACGTTTGTTAATGAATTGTCCCCAATATTTTTAAATATATAATCAAATGGGTAACTTTTGTACTGTTTGGGGTTCTCAGGAATGGCTACCTTTGGAGTGGCCAAGATGTATTTTGAAACATCTGTCGTTGTTGTATTAATGGTGCCCATTTTTTTTGATGTTTGAGCTGTATGAATGCCATCGGTAACATCATAGTAAAGTGATATATCATGGCTGTAGTGCACAGGAGTATTTGATTGGTAATTCAAAATTATAGTGCATGCGGATCCTGCAGCAAGCTGACTTATGCAAGTGCTAGCCGTGTCACGAGACAAAGGACCACCTAGAGCTGGAATGGATAGGTTGTTGATTACATTATTACTATTATTATTTTGAATATTATAGGTTACTGAATACTTCTGACCATTATGTGTGGTTGAAGGAATATTGTCGCCATTTCGTGTGATAATAATCTTATTCTCTAGTACAGTAGGTGGTATTTTATGATTGTTGATTAAGTTTCCATTGCTGAGGATTACATTATTCCCATTGTCGTAATGTAAATTAGAAATTATTGATGTATTGATTTTTGTACTTGTAGGGTTGAAAGCAAAAATCCAATCGCAACTACTATTCGGTGCTAATGTTTTAGCTTTACTACAAGTGCTTTGATTTGCATTTATTGAAAAACCAGCAGTAGTGAGAGGCAGTGTATTAATAAACTGTAGATTATTAGCTACTGCTTTACCAATATTAGAAAACTTATATGTCATAGTGTAAGGAGTTCCCATAAGCATAATATTATTAGCAGGAACGTCTGTGGTGATTGCGCCAATGACAATAGGTTTTGTTGTTTGATCAGCAGATTTAGTTAGGTTGTTCAGACTAACGTAGTGCCCTTGATTATAAAATAAGTTTGAGCTTAAATAGTAACTTTGATCAGGTTTTCTGGCTATAAAAGTCCCCTTGATAATACAGCCTTGATTTGGTTTTAAGATTTTAGATTGCATGCATGTGCTTGCTTTATCTAATGTAATAGTGTTTGGATCAAAAAAATTAGCAAATCTTATACCTGTTGCATCTTCTTTGCCAATGTTTTTGAATGTGTATTCAAAAGTATAGCTATGGTTGATTTGGCTATTCGCAGGAATATTATCCATCGACTTGTAACCCACGATATTAGCTGAATTAACATTGGTAACTAAACCTGAGTGAATGGAATGTGGGTGATTGTTGTTGTCAGTATATTTGACAGTAATTCCTATATTCTGATCTGTCGGAGAGTTTTTAGGTGCAGTATAGTTAATCACCACCGAACAAGAAGTACCACCTTTTAGTTGGGTTATGCCATGACAAGTGCTTTTTGTACTGTCTTCAGTGATCACTTTGCTATCTCCGTCTAGCGTATATCTAAAACTTATAGGGTTTAAACCATTTTTGTTACTAATGATATACTGAGCTTGATAAGTCTGTGCCTGTGACGTGTTGCTGGAAAAAGTCCCTGGGTTTTGAGTAACATGTAATCCGCTAATGTTAATGTGTTCAAAATGCGTTGCTCCACCATCAAGCGAAATATAACCTGCTGTGTCTGTGTCTGAGCTGATATCAAATGAGCAGCCAGTGCTTGGCGTCAAATCTGTTCCACTACAGCTGTCATTGGAAATGATAGCAGGACCAAATCCATTGTCAGGTATAAATTCAACTTTTGAGATATGTAAATTCTGATCCGGCAAAACATTGCTTAGGAAAATGGCATTATCTTGCTTTATAGTCAATGAGTCTAAATTATCTATATTTGATAAAAGAGCACCTTCTTGTTCATATACAACTTTAGCTGATTTAGGAATACTTTGAGCGCCGTATATTACCTCATATTCAAAAGATGGAGGTATATTTGTGGTTGGATCATGTTCAATGAGTAGTTTACAAGATGTGCCAACTAAAACATTTTGGCAATTGTTAATAATATTTAATCCTTTAATGCGACTGATTTTAATACTATAGGTTTGATTAGAGTTTGCACCTAGGGAGATAGATTTAGATGCTCCACTTACCATAATATCAAATGTGCTATAGGTTCCAGTAGTTAAATCTATATGGTCAGGAGCAGTGATGCTAATACCATTTATTGAGCCACCAGAATCAGTTCCTGGTGAGCTACTGCATGCGCTTAATGTTAAAGATAGAGCTAAAAATATTACCTGTATCTTATGTTTATTTTTATCGATATTCATTTTTTACTTAACTCCTTCTATGATGTTTTATCCTGCATAAGTTTTTTCTCTATGCTCACCGGCTGAGATGTAGTAACAAGTAAACATTTACTCTCAAAAAAATTTTAGTATTTGAAATCAGAGATATATTTGTTTATTGCACACGACAACTCACAATTAATTCTACGCTGAGTAAAGTCGGGGATTAAAGGGAAATGAATTCATTGAGTGGGTCGTTTATTTCAACCAAAGAAGGTGAGCCACTCAATAAAAAATAAAGAGGTTTCTCCTTGTATACTCTTTATTTGTTAGGTGCATGTAAAACGTTTTAACTTGTGCCCATAGCATTGTCATTTAAAAATCATTAGAATGTGGGCGTCAATAATAAACAGATGATGATTTATAAAAGTTAATGAAAAGATGTTTAATTGTGAAAACTTCATCGTTAGGTGATGTGCTGCATACACTGCCAGCGTTAACGGAAGCCAAAAAGCAAATGCCCGAGATTGAGTTTGACTGGGTGGTTGAAAAGGCTTTTGCCGAGATCCCTAAGTGGCATCCAGCTGTGAATGAAGTGCTAGAAGCAGAAGTGCGTAAATGGCGTAAGAATATATTTAAGCATTTTGCTGACATTCGTGCGTTTAAAAAGAAACTTAAGTCAAAGCGATATGACTATATTATTGATGCACAAGGCTTGTTAAAAAGTGCATGGATTACCAAGGGTGCAAAAGGTATTAAATATGGTTTAGATAAGCACTCAGCGCGCGAACCTGCCGCAAGCTTCTTTTATCAGCGTAGAATTGCGGTAGCCAAAGGGAGTCACGCGATTTTGCGAGTCAAAACACTGTTTGCTAAGGTGTTTAACTATACGGTTTCAGATGAAATCAATTATGGTATTTCTTATCAATGGCATAAACAAAATACGCAAAAAAGGCATAAGCAAGTGGTTTTCTTACATGCTACAACATGGTCGAGTAAACACTGGTCGCTTGAGCATTGGCAGCAGTTGATGAAGTTATTAGCAGATGATAATGTCAAAGTGCTCTTACCATGGGGCAATGACCATGAAAAGCATCAAGCGCATGAGATAGCACAGAGTCATCAAAATGCCGTTATTCTCGATAAAATGAGCTTGACACAATTGGCGGAGCTTTTTAGTTGTAGTGATGCCATTGTCTCTGTGGATACCGGATTATCTCATTTAGCAGCGGCTTGTAATGCGCCTGTGGTTGGCATGTATGGTTCAACATCCGCCAAGCTAACGGGTGCTATTGGTAAACAAGTAACCCATGTATCATCTAAGTTAACCTGCTCACCTTGCTTAAAGAAGGTTTGCCCTATTACTAAAGATGTTTTTGCACCATGTGAGGTGGCAATCTCTGCTGAGTCAATTTACGAGCACCTAAACGTGTGGTTGAAGTCAGATTCACTGGCGTAAATTATAAAAGCATAAGGAGCATGCATATGCGTGTCATATTAACAGCGATTTTAGCCATTGCAGTGATAAATTTAAGTTTTGCTAATGTACGACTTGAAAAAGCACTAACGTCAGCCATTAATGCTTACCATTTAAGTAGTGCGTTGGTTGCGGTGAAAGTGGTTAATGCAAAAGATGGTAAAACATTATTAGCATTTAATAGTCAAAAAAATATGATGCCTGCAAGTAATACCAAACTTTTGACAGCAGCGGCAACATTGCTAAGCTTGGGGCAGAATTATCAATATAAAACAAAGCTTTATTATGATCGCAAAGATCAAAAGGGCATTGATAATTTATATATTGATTTATCAGGTGACCCGAGTTTGACATCTGAAGCATTGAAAATATTGCTTCAGAGCCTCCCGCAGCATAATATTAAATCCATCATGGGGAATATTTATCTCATTAATCAACAGTTTCAAGGACGCAATTATCCGATTAATCAAAGTCAAAGTGACAGTGTGTTTGGTTTTGGTGCACAAAGCTCAGCATATACTTTGAATGAGAATAAAGTGGTTTTAAAACTTGAAGCAAAAGAGAATTACTTCAAGGTGCATGAGATAGGTGGTGAGACAGTAGATTATGACAATAGGCTGTTAGCAGCGAGTGATAATATGCTGAAAACGTGTCAGTTTAATGCAAGTATGACTGAGCAAAACAAGCTGATGTTAGCGGGCTGCTTACCAAAAGGGGATTTCACCTTTAAATTTGCCATTGCTAACCCTAGAAAGTTATTTGAAGAAGTATTGCAACAGCAACTGAAAGCGCTAGATATTCGCTTTACAGGGAACATTCAAGAGATTAATAATAAGCCTACTGAACTTAAACTAATAAGTCAGCATAACTCGCCTGATTTATCTGCTTTGCTTAAACATATGCTTGAGCTTTCTGATAATCTTTATGCGCAAAGTTTACTAAGAACGTTGGGTTATAAAATTTTTCAAGCAGGCAGTATTGTTGGTGGTAAAAATGCCATGCTTGATATTTTACATAAAGAGCTTGCACTTGATACGGATAATATTCAACTAGAAGATGGCGCAGGCATGTCAGAAAATGATTTGATAAATGCTGATTTTATCGTCGAATTGCTTTATAAAATGCAATCAGAAAAAAGCTTTCATATTTTCAAAATGTCACTTCCAGTCTATGGTCAATCAGGTACCTTAAAGTGGCGTAGTGATAAAACTTTAATAGGCAAGGTTTTTGCTAAAACGGGCTCAGGAACAACGTCTTTGGCATTATCTGGTTATATCAAAGCGCAGAATGGTCAGCAGTATATATTTTCAATATTGATCACTAATTTATTGGAATCACAGAAAAAACAAGCATACCACTTTCAAGATGAGGTATTACAAGCTTTATTTTAGATGTTTTCTAACACCTCTTCAGGTCCAAAGAACTCATAGTTAATGTGCTCAGGTTTTACTTTCCAGTTTTTTAGAATCTGATAGGTATGTTGCATAAACCCGCGAGGTCCGCAGAAGTAATAATCACATTCTTTAGTTGGTAATATCTCATCTAACCAATCTTGTGTTATATAGCCATGGTGATGTACTCGCATATGCTGTATGTCCTCATTTTGCGGTAAGCTATAGCAGTAAAAAACTGCTAAATTAGGCATTTTATTGGCAATATCGTCAATTTCATGGGCTAAAATTTGCGACTGACTATTTTGTGTTGCATGGATAAAGTACACCGGCTGTGTTGTACCAGATTGGTGTAGAAAATTAAGCATATTAAGCATAGGAGTGATACCAACACCTGCTGAAATTAGCACAATGGGTTTAGAGGTTTCTTGTGGCTTTAGTAGAAAACTGCGCGTTGGCGCACTGATAGCGATTTCATCCTGTTCATTAATATTCTGGTGTAGGAAGTTTGACACAATCCCAGGATGTGTGGCATTACGTTGCTCTTTTTTCACGGTTATCCGATAAGTGTTTTCATCGGCAGCAGATAAGCTGTATTGACGCATCATCTGACCATTTTGAGGATGATTAATTTTGACTGTGATATATTGCCCAGCCAAGGAGGGGGCTAGCTGTTTGCCATCTTGAGGCTTAAGATAAAAAGAAATTACATCACTATTTTCAGCGACTTTTCGATCAATAATAAAAGACTTAAATCCTTGCCATGTACCTGTTTGATTTGCTTGCTTGGCATATAATTCATTTTCTTTTTGAATCAATAAATCAGCTAAAAAGCCATAAGCTTCAGCCCATGCATTTAGCACGTGATCCTCAGGGTTTAAAACTTCAGTAATTGCTGCAATAAGGTATTTGCCAATGATCGGGTAGTGTTCTGCTTTAACATGGTTGGCAACATGCTTGGTGACCATCATATCAACGGCTTGCGATAAAACAGTAAGATTATCGATATTTTGCGCATAGGCATAAACAGCATTAGCTAAAGCTTTAGGTTGAGCACCTGAGCGTTGATGTGACTGATTAAAGAGCATTTTGATCTCAGGCTCATTGGCAAAGAGGTTTTTATACATGGTTTGAGTTATCTCAAGCCCTTTCTCAGCTATGATTGGCGCAGTTGATTTAACGGTGTTAACAGTTTGTTGGGATAGCATATATGCTCCTTTTTTGACGTGTGAAATTAAATATGTGATAAATATACATATTTACAAATATGTATGTCAAAAGCATATTAGCAAAAGTTTAATAAAAGTTGAGAAAGATCAATAATATGCAACTAACAAGCTTTACCGATTATTCATTGCGCACTTTGGTTTATTTAGCCATGCATCAACAACGACTATGTACAGCAAAAGAAGTCGCTGAGTTTTACCAGATCTCACAAAACCACATGGTTAAGATCGTGCATAATCTAGCAAAACTGGGTGTCATTAACTCATCAAAGGGTAAAGGTGGAGGCATTGCCTTAGCGCAAGCGCCTAAAGAGATTAATATTGGTGAGTTAATTGCTAAATTGGAACCAAACTTTTATATAGCGGAGTGTTTCAATCAGTCACTTAAAAACTGTGTTTTATTGCCTGATTGTAAGTTAAAAAGCATCTTAGGTAATGCACTTCAATCATTCTTTAACGAGTTAAATCAACATACGCTAGCGGATGTTATAAAATAGTGTTAACTGTACTGAAGTGAGGACGGCTCAAGATATTTGCTAAATTTTGCTATTTTGGCTATTTAATACACGCGGGAAATTGCTGTATACTATGCAAACTATTTCTCACTGGGAAAATCAATGAAAAAAATCTTAATTATTAATGCCAAGAAGCAGTTTGGACACTCCAAAGGCGCATTAAATCAATATATGTCCGATGTTGCGCAGTCACATCTTAGCGCTTTAGGGCATGCTGTTCGTGTGACGACAATTGAGGATGGCTATAATATTGAAGATGAAATCAACCATATTCTATGGGCAGATGTTGTTATTTATCAAATGCCGGCTTGGTGGATGGGACCACCGTGGACGGTGAAGAAATATATGGATGAAGTATTCACACATGGGCATGGTAGGCTTTATGTTAATGATGGTCGTAGTCGTAATGATGTATCTAAAAAATATGGCTCAGGTGGGTTGCTACATGATAAAAAGTATATGCTATCTGTGACTTGGAATGCGCCAACTGAAGCTTTTGAGGATCCTAAGCAGTTCTTTCAAGGCGCTGGTGTTGATGGCGTGTATTTGCCAGTGCATAAGGCAAATCAATTTTTGGGTATGCAGGCATTACCAACTTTCATGAGCAATGATGTCATTAAAGATCCACAGGTTACTCATGATGTTATGCGTTACAAAAAGCATTTAAGTAATTTGTTTTCTTTAGAAAGTGCGTCAGCAGCTCAAAATGTTGCCGTAGAATGTTAATTTGAAATGGTGATAGCACGTCCAGTATTTGCATATTGGATGTGAATTTCTTTCGTTGGGCGCGGTAAAAAATCACCTCCTTTTTGAGGCCATTCGATCAGTGATATCGTGTCATTGGTGAAGTAATCACGAATACCAATCCACTCAAGCTCTTCAGGATCACTCAAACGATATAGGTCAAAGTGCTGGATAGTAATGCCGTTAATGGGATAGGTTTCAACGAGTGTATAAGTGGGACTTTTGACACTTCCAGTGAAACCTAAACCTTGTAAAATACCTTTGGTTAAGGTTGTTTTACCCGCACCTAGATCACCATGAAGATAGATTACGTCACCCTTGTTTAAGTCTTGACTCATTTGTTTGCCAAACGTAAGCATTTCAAGTTCATTTTCAATAACATGCTGTTTGGCTTTATTTTGCTCTATCGTCATAGTGTATAAATGGCTCGATTATGGTGACTATCAATTATATGGCATTATGCGCCAGCTACTTAAAAGCTGCAATAAACGCACTGAGTTATTTTAAACATTAAGATGAAAGTGGTAATATTTGCCTATCATTTGTTGGTAATTTAAGGATTTAGCGTGATCAAATATGAAGTAACACTTTATGTTAGTAAGGAAATTGATACTGTATTTTTTCAATGGTTAAAGCAGCATGCTGTCGAGATGTTGAAATATAACGGGTTTGTCAGTGCAAAACTGTATCAGCAACTTGAATGTGAAGATAATAACAAGGTATTCGTTGCCTACTATGAGCTTGAAACGCTAGAGCATTTAAATGACTATTTGAAAAACCATGTACAAGCTATGCGTGAAGATGGCGTGCGGAAGTTTGGAGATCAATTTAGTGCAACAAGACGAGTTCTGGCTTTAGAGGAAGTGCTAATTGCTAATAATTTAGTTGTTGAGAAACAGTGATTTTATCCATATATTTATTGAGTTCGCCAATTAATATAAATGACCCAAAAACAATAACAAGATCATCAGCATGGGCATTTGCTGTGATGTAATCAAATGCAGCAAAAGAGCTGTCAAAGAACATGCTGTTATGTGGAAAAAGCTTATTTTTATGCTGATTAGTTAATGGCGAAAAACGCGGATCAATTGTGCTTAAATCAGGAATAAGCCATTGATCAACAAATCCATTCCCACATTCAAGAATGTTTACTATATCTTTATGCTGATTGGCGCTAAAAATAGCAAGCACGCGTTTTTTAGGTGTTTGCATTAATAAGGATTTAACCTGAGTGAAAAAGTGCGCCACAGCCTGTGGGTTATGAGCAACATCGGCAATGACTAAGGGCTTATCTTGGATTATCTGAAAGCGTCCAGCAACGCGATAAGCTGCTAAGTCATCTGGTAATGAAAGTGTGATGTCAAAGTGTTTAATGGCAGTTAATGCACAATCCATGCTGTTAGGATGAATAAACGCATTATTTATACTGCTATCATGCTTGGCGTAGATAACTTTAGCATTAATATGATGTAAATAATCAAGTGCATTTTTAGGGAAATGATCACCAATAATAATGGGCTTATTCGCTCTGGCAATATGTGCTTTCTCAAGCGCGATTTCCTCAATTGTGCTGCCAAGCATTTCACAATGATCTAATGCAACAGTGGTAATAATAGCAATATCCGCATCAAATAAGTTAGCTGGATCCAGTCTGCCGCCAACACCAACTTCAAGAATTGCGTACTTGGGCTTTTGCGTTTGAATATAAAGCCATGTACTCACAAAGCTAATAAAGTGATAATGCAGCTTGATCTCAAGCGCTAAACACAAGGCATAAATTTGTTGTAAGTAGCCTAATAGGTCGTGATCATTAATGGGTTGTTGGTTATGACTTATGCGTTCATTAAAAAAACGAATATGTGGCGAGGTATGACAGATATGATCAATGGCATTATGCTGTAAAATATGTGACAAGATGGCAACGGTTGAGCCTTTGCCATTGGTGCCTGTTACAGTAATAACATGTGGCACATAACTGATATTTAAGCGCTTAAGAAAAAGCTTTACATCATTGAGTGTTGCCTGAGGGAAATCTAAAGAAGTAATTTGATCAATAGTTTGTTCAATACGCTGAGAAAATTGAGTATCAACAATGCCATTATGCACGGTTAACCCGCGTGGTTATGCTGCGTTGGCAGCAATTTATCCAATAGGTGACTAATGTCTTGTGGCAGGTGATGACGGTGAACAATGCGATCAACCATGCCTTTTTCAAGCAAGAATTCACTGCGCTGGAAACCTTCAGGCAGCTTCTCGCGCACGGTTTGCTCAATAACCCTGGGACCGGCAAAGCCAATCAATGCGTTAGGCTCAGCAATATGGATATCACCAAGCATTGCCAAAGATGCTGAGACACCACCGGTGGTTGGATCTGTTAATACCACGATATATGGCAGCTTATGTGCTGCTAATTTGGCAAGAGCGGCACTGGTCTTTGCCATTTGCATTAATGAAAACAATGACTCTTGCATGCGCGCACCACCACTCGCGGTAAAGCAAATAAGTGGCTCTTTCTTTTCAATCGCAAGGTCAACAGCACGTACAAATTTCTCGCCAACAACCGAGCCCATCGAACCACCTAAGAAGCTGAAGTCAAAGATAGCAGCAACCGCAGCTTTACCTTGAACTAAGCCTTCAAATACTAAAAGGGCATCATTTTCTTTGGTTTTCTTTTGTGCTGCAGATAAGCGATCTTTATAGGATTTAGTGTCTTTGAATTTTAAAACATCTTTGGGTTTAACCTCATTGAAATATTCAACAGCCGTATCTTTATCAAAGAAATAGCTTGCACGTTGGCGCGCATTTAAACGCATATGATGTTCGCAGTTAGAACAAACCAACATGTTTTCAATTAAATCGGGTAAATACAAAACGGCATTACAAGAAGGACACTTGTGCCATACGCCTTCAGGCAGCTCTTTCTTTTGTGAATCTGAGCGTAATTGTGGAATAATTTTCGTTAGCCAACTCATGGTGTGGTTTATTGCCTTGGTGCTTACACATAGCGCATTATTTTATACTACAGTCATGCAAATTTACCAGTGTTTATTTAGTTTGAGAGCGGTTTTCTGTTACACTAGTGCCTCATTTTAGTATTTAGTTATAGAAAATATGAATAAAGCAAATAATCAATCAAAAAAGATCGTTTTAACAGGTATTACGCCATCGGGTACACCGCACATTGGTAATTATATTGGTGCAATTAAACCCGCGCTTGAGATGGCAAAGAATCCTGAGTTTGATGCCTATTTTTTTATTGCTGATTATCATTCACTGATTAAATTATGGGATAGTAAATTAAGACAGCAATATATCTATGAAATCGCAGCCACTTGGCTGGCTTTGGGGCTTGATCCCGAGCATGTCATGTTTTATCGCCAGTCAGATATTCCTGAGATTATGGAGCTTAATTGGATTCTCACTTCAGTGACTGCCAAAGGGTTGTTGAATCGTGCGCATGCTTATAAGGCCGCAGTCGATGGCAATATTGCTGAAGGTGAAAAAGATGAAGAGGCAGGTATCACCATGGGGCTTTTTAATTACCCGATGCTGATGGCGGCGGATATTATTATGTTTAGTGCGGATTTGGTGCCTGTTGGCAAAGATCAGGTTCAGCATATTGAAATCGCGCGTGATATTGCTAATCGTTTAAACCACATCTATAAGTGCAATTTACTTAAAGCGCCTGAAGCGATGGTTGATAAAGAAACGCAAACGATCCCAGGTTTAGATGGGCGTAAGATGTCCAAAAGTTATAACAATACGATTCAGTTATTTGCACCAAGCAAGCAATTAAGAAAGCAGGTGATGAAGATCGTGACCAATTCACAGCTACCTGAGGAGCCTAAAGACACAACAGAGTGTACGGTGTTTGCACTGTATAAGCACTTTGCCAATGAATCTGAGGTGGCAGCATTGGCTGAACGCTACCAGCAAGGTATTGGTTGGGGTGAAGCCAAACAGGCACTGTTTGAAAAAATGGATGAAGTATTAACGCCAATGCGTGAGAAGTATGATTATTTGTTAGCGAATAAGCATATTATTGATGAATACTTGGCAAAGGGTGCTAGCAAGGCACGCGTTGAAGCAAAGCAGTTACTGGATAAGCTTAAACAGCAAATTGGTATGTAATTTGCGATGTACTGTATTATTGCAAACTTTGGTGATGATAGTGTCGCACTTATTCAGCAAGCTTATGAGCTTGGCTTAGAAGAAGTGATCGTCTTGTCTGTTGATACCGGTTGGCATGCAAGTGCTTGGCAGGCGCGTGTTGATAGCGCAAGATCATGGATTCAAACATTGGGCTTTCAATCAGTTCATCTGAAACCTGAGCATGATTTTAGTGCCTTGGTTAAGGCGCGCAAGCAATTTCCATCACAACAGTTTCACTGGTGCGCGGGCTTTCTAAAGGGTATGGCAATTTTAAATTGGCTTGAGGCGCATGATGAAGACCTTGAGGCCGTTATGCTATTGGCAAATCGTCGTGCGATGAGTAAAGCGCAAACTGATTTACCTGATAATATCTTGGAGTCTGAACGCTACGATGACCGAGAAGTATGTTACTTATTAGCAGATTGTGATGAAAGTAGGCGTGATGATTTGATTGCAAAGACACCGTTTAAAACACCATTAAATCATCGATCACTTGAATGTCAGCCGTGTATACACTTAACCAAAAGGGATGTTGTTACTTTGTCAACAGACGATATTAAGCGCACGGTTGATCTTGAGCATGAGATTGGACAGACGATGTTTGATAAAAGCTTTGTTGACTATTTAAAAACACTAGAAAAAAACACAAACTACTATGATGAGTTTGCTAAGGCCTGCAGCTGGGATTATGGCTGCGGGTTATAATTGGAATTACACATTCTAGAGAGAATTATGGTTTTAAAATGCCCCTATAATACTCAACCATTTTATTAAAACCCACTTACAAAAAGATCCCTATAAACCTATGTCTTGCAAGGGGGGTGCTTAAGCTTGTGAGGCGGGGTGTTGACACAAAAAAGGGCCGTAGCTCCAGTGCTTTAAGTTATTTAACTACCTCAACTTCAAGTTCAACCTTGTATTTATAATTCATTGACTATTTACCAAAATAAACCAAAAGAATTGTAACTTATAACAGTTCCAAAATTGGTACTTTTCAATGTTTTTATGAATGGGTAAATGTGCTATGATCCCACTTGTGAGAAAAATTAAAGTAATACGCCTTAGAATATGCAGTCCACTAATTCATTGATAAAAGTTATTAACAATGTACAAACAAAAGATCGTGCACGATTAATGATGCGTTTGACTGAGCTTGCCAAAGCGCATCATACGGATAATGATAAATGGCAAAAATTGCTCACTGATGCGGATCAGTCGAAACAAGAGGTGGCACTGCGTCGCACGAGCATGCCTAAGATTAATTATCCTGATTTGCCAGTTAGTCAGCGGGTTGATGAGATTAAAAAAGCCATTTGTGATAACCAAGTGGTGATTATTGCCGGTGAAACTGGCTCGGGAAAATCAACGCAATTACCCAAAATTTGTCTTGATTTAGGTTTAGGTGCCAAAGGGCTTATTGGGCACACGCAACCAAGGCGTCTGGCAGCGCGCTCCATTGCCAATCGCTTAAGTGAAGAAACGAATATGCCACTCGGGCAGGGCATTGGTTTTAAGATTCGTTTTAGTGATCAAACCAATGACAATACCTTTATCAAGGTGATGACCGATGGTATTTTGTTAGCGGAAATTCAAAATGATAAATATCTCTCGCAATATGAAGTGATTATTATCGATGAGGCGCATGAGCGCAGTTTAAATATTGATTTTCTATTAGGACATATCCATCAGATTTTAAAAAAACGTCCCGATTTAAAGCTTATTATTACTTCAGCGACGATTGATCAGGCACGTTTTGCCGAGCACTTTAATGCACCAATTATTGAAGTCTCGGGTCGGACTTATACAGTTGAGATTCGTTATCAAGACCCACTAGATTTTGAGGATGAGCTATCACAAGCAGATCAGATTTTGCGTGCTGTGTATAGTCTACATCACGAAAAACTAGGTGATATTTTGGTGTTTCTCGCAACGGAGCGTGATATTCATGAAACGGCAGAAGTATTAAGAAAAGCGCAATTAAGACATACCGAAGTTTTGCCATTATTTGCGCGATTATCCAATGCTGATCAAGATAAGATATTTAACCCACGCGGCGTTGGCAGACGCATTATTTTATCAACGAATGTTGCCGAGACTTCATTGACTGTGCCTGGTATTCGCTATGTGATCGATAGTGGTGATGTGCGTATTAGTCGCTATAGTTATCGCACTAAAGTGCAACATTTACCGATTGAGCCAATCTCACAAGCCAGTGCCAATCAACGAGCGGGGCGCTGTGGGCGCGTCGCTGAAGGGATTTGTATTCGACTTTATTCAGAAGAAGACTTTCGATCACGTGCGGCATTTACTGATCCTGAGATTTTACGTACGAACTTAGCATCAGTCATTTTACAAATGGAAACCTTAAAACTTGGTAATATCGAGAAGTTTCCCTTTTTAGAGAAACCTGATTCGCGCATGGTCAAAGATGGTTATCGCTTACTGCATGAGATAGGTGCATTAACTGAGCACAGCAAAAAACATCATCTGCAAATCACGCCAATTGGGCGACAAATTGCCAAGTTCCCATTGGATCCACGCTTGGCGCGCATGCTTGTCAGTGGTGCAAAACTCGGAGTTTTGCGTGAGATTCTGATTATTGTTAGTTTTTTAAGTATTCAAGATCCGCGTGAGCGACCGATGCAGTTTCAACAAAAATCAGATGAAATGCATAAACAAAACCATCATCAGGATTCAGATTTCTTGGGAGTGGTTAATCTGTGGCAACGTTTTCATGCTGAGACTAAAAGCTTATCCCATCGCTTAACACGTGAATATTGCAAAAAGAATTTTTTATCTCCTTTGCGAATGCGCGAATGGCGAGAGGTTTATTTTCAACTGCTGAATCTCGCTAAGACTTTTAAGTGGACAATCTCAGAAAGCAAGTCAAGCTATGCGCAGGTTCATCAAGCGTTATTATCAGGATTATTGGGTTATATCGGCTTTAATTATGAGCTTAAAGAATACTTAGGTGCTCGCGGCATGAAGTTTCATATATTCCCTGGCTCATCGCAATTCAAACGCACACCGAAATGGTTATGTGCTGCTGAAATTACCGAAACGACCAAACTCTATGGACGAATGATCGCTAAAATTGACCCTGCTTGGTTAGAATCTATTGCTGAGCACTTAAGCAAAAAGCATTATAGCGAGCCGCATTGGAGCCAAAAACGTAAAGCAGTGATGGCAAGCTTACGTATTACACTTTATGGTTTGGATATTGTGGTTAATCGTAAGGTGCAGTACAGTGATGTTGATCCACAAGTCTCGCGGGAGTTATTTATTCGTCATGCTTTGGTGTATGGTGAGTTTGCAACAAATGCTGCGTTTTTCCAAAAGAACTTAAGTCTATTAGAAGAAGTTGAAGACTTGGAGCATAAGGCGCGTAAACGCGATATTGTCGTTGATGAAGAAACCTTATTTAGCTATTACGATAAACTGATTCCAGCAGATATTAACAATGGTGTGGTATTTGAAAAATGGTATCAATCCTTATCAAAGCTTGAGCGTGAGCAGCTGATCTTTGACAAAAAAAGTCTGATGCAACATGAAGCACGTGATGTAACCGACAATGCCTATCCTGATTTCTTCGATTTTGGCAGGTTTCAGTTGCCATTAAGTTATCATTTTGACCCGACAGCGAAAGATGATGGGGTAACGATGACCGTGCCATTAGTGCTATTAGATCAAATCGATGCTAATCAATGTGACTGGCTTGTGCCTGGATTGTTGGAGGAAAAAGTTATTGCTTTGATGCGTGCACTTCCTAAGAATATCCGTAAAGCGTGTGTGCCAGTGCCACATTATGCACAAGCGGTCATTGAGGCGATTGATATTGATCTAGCGGCTAACTTCTATGATATTCTAGTGCGTCAATTAGTGCGTATTACCGGTATTTCATTTGACTCAAGTGTTTGGCAGGATGCGGCTATTGAGGCGCATTTATATATGAATTATCGTGTGATTGATCCGCAAAATAAGGTGCTGGCTGAAGGTCGTGATCTAAGCGTGATTCGCGATAAATTGCGTAGTATTGAGCGTCCACAGGTAAAAGTGGCTAAAAAGAACAATGATACACTTTATCAAGCATGGGATTTTTGTGAGATTGCATTAACGCGTGATGTCACAGAACATGGCATTAAACTAAGTGTTTATCCATGCATTGAGACACGTGAGGATGGTGTGGTACTAACGCAAAAATCAACCCTAGTGGAAGCCGAAATTGCAATAAGGTTTGCAACACGTAAGCTATTAATGCTTTCCTGCGCACATATCAACCGCACGTTAGTTGAACGTATCGCGCATAATAAGAACTTGCATTTATTATTTAGTCTTATCAAAGAGACGAAATGGCAGGATGAATTAATAGCTAAAGCTTATGATATTGCTTTTGCGATTGAGAAAAAGCCTGTTGTACGCGCGCGTGGGCAGTTTAATGCGATGTATGATTCAGGAAGAGGGCAATTAGTATCAACGATTGAAAATCTATGCAGTGATATTGAAGCCTTGATGTTAAGCTATCAAAGCTTACATAAATTACTTAATCGCAAGAAGTTGCCTTTTGATTTATTAGCACTTTACCAAGAAGTGCGTAGTATCGTTGATGGTTTAGTTTATAAGGGTTTTATTGTAAAAACACCTTATCATTGGTTACAACGTATTGCACTCTATCTACAAGCACTTAGTAATCGCTTGGAAAAGGCAACAAGAGCAGCAAAGCAGGATCGCCAGTATCAAATTGAGCAAGAGGAACTCGCTCATTTGCTTAAACAAAAAATGCAACAAAAAGGCGCGATTAACACCCTTGAGATTGATGAGATTCGTTGGCTTATGTATGAGCTATGGATCTCCTGGTATAGTCAGGATGTTAAAACTATTGAAACGGTGTCAACAACGCGATTGAAAAAAAGAATTCAAGTATTGTAATATAGGCTAAGACTAAATATTCACCCATAAGTGCTCATCGTACCCTGAGCGTAAGTCGAAGCGGTGCGCTGAGCATCAGCCGAAGTGGGTAAGCTTGGGAAAATCACACTTCATAGAGGCTTCGACTTACGCTCAGCCAACGCTTACAAAATCAAAG
>NZ_JBXTEF010000025.1:0-2859 GCF_057495195.1 Cysteiniphilum sp.
GTTGCTCTGTTTATTCTAGCAATAACACACTACATCAATATTAAATTTAAATTGACACAGTTTTATGAACACTCCCAGGCTAAGACTAAATATTCACCCACAAGCACTCACCGCACCCTGAGCGTAAGTCGAAGCGGTGCACTGAGCATCAGTCGAAGTGGGTAAGCTTGTGAAAATAACACTTCATAGAGGATTCGACTTACGCTCAGCCAATGCTTACACCATCAAAGTGGGCAGGAACATGGTCATAGCCGTTTTTTATTATGCTTAAGCGCATCTCTTAATTGATCAAAGCTAATCATTGATTCATTGCCATTTTCTTTTCTGGCAATCAGCTCATCACCCTTATAGCCATAACCATAAAACACTTCATAACTTACTGATAACCCAAGTTTTTCCAGTCTCTGACAAAAACGTTGCCAACGCGCTTTACCCGTCAAGGTTTTACGCATTTTGGTATCAGCTAAAGGCTCATTCAATGCGCGAATATCGGTGAGTAAAGTTTCAATCGTTTCATATTCGAGCTTTAACGTTTCGGCATCCATGACCACACTTTGATATTGTTCCTTTTTTAACAGGTCACCAATATCATGCATATCTAACATTTGATTGATATGCACCATACCATCAATGAGCTGCCAAGCTTTTTTGATCTCTTGTAAGCTACTACTGCCAAAGCTTGTAAAAACTAAAACACCTTGTGGTGTTAGCTGTTTATACCAATCACGTAATTGGGTATTAATATTTGCTGTTTGCTGAATTTTACACTGTGAAATAATTACATCATAGGCTATCTCTGGGTTGGGTGTGCGATGTATTTTTGCATTTGGGTACAACGCTTTAATCGTTGCTAAATGTGAATCTAGCCCTTCTGCAAAGACATATTGAGGATTTAATTTAATAAAACTTAATTTATCTAATAAACGCTCAGCAATTTCATTTTTTATAAAGCTATCATGAACAAAACGCCGCTCATATTGCTCATGCTTTTTTTGAAATAATGGTTGATCAAACATATTTATTAAAACCTATAATAATTACATTTATTTCTGCTCACGCAGCTTATCTAAATAGCGCAACGATAATACATGATAAATTGGCTCTTTACAGATCACACGTGAAGAAGCCGTACCTAACAACGCTGCTAGCATAATTGGCAAAAGCATGCCACTTGAGACATTTTGCGTCATCTCCGACACGATGATAAAGCAAGTAATCGGGCTTTGCACCACGCCTGAGAAGTACGCAACCGTACCGATTAAGATAATTGCTCCCGCATATTTAGGATCAAAAAAA
Organism: Cysteiniphilum sp.; assembly: GCF_057495195.1. Classification (NCBI taxonomy): domain Bacteria; kingdom Pseudomonadati; phylum Pseudomonadota; class Gammaproteobacteria; order Thiotrichales; family Fastidiosibacteraceae; genus Cysteiniphilum; species Cysteiniphilum sp. Next base: position 1,297 of record NZ_JBXTEF010000025.1, read on the forward strand.
CCACTCATCATATGCCCAAACCCAGCTCCCGCTGATAAAGATGGGGCGAAGATTCCACCTGGAATACCGCTAACAAATGACAGTAATGTGGCGATCATTTTCCACAAGCCAAAGAAAATAGATACATGAACATCATGACCATTTAACAAAGCAACGGCTGTTTCTTTACCACTACCGTAAATAACGCCACTTGTGCACACGCCAATCACGGCAATAACAAAGCCAATGCTACCTGCGAATAACACCGGATGCTTGCGAACAATCCCGACCACAGCTGCTGATACAAATAACAGCATCCGACTAAATAATCCACCTAAGAAACCACAAACAACAGCAACAATAATAAGTACGATCCAGCCACCGCCTAAAATATCAAGTGTCGCTGAGCTCGCACCAAAGTAGGCGTAATTGCCCATAATTTCTAAGGACACAAAACCACACAACACCACGGTGGTAATCATCGTACCGGTAATGCCTTTATCAAAAGAGCCTGCTAACTCTTCAATGGCAAAAACAACCCCTGCCAAAGGCGCGTTAAAGGCCGCTGCAATACCAGCCGCCCCACCTGCTAATAACAAACCTTTTTCCGTGTCTTCACGGTTAAACTTCTCTAATCGCCCTAAGAAGTGCATAACGGATGCACTTAATTGAATCGTCGGTCCCTCGCGCCCAATCGATGCACCACTTAAAAATCCTAATGCAGTTAATAAAAACTTACCCAGCGCAATACGCATTGACACCATCTTGCTACGTCGTTGCATATTCTTAACTTTGAGTGCTGTCATTACTTGAGGAATACCACTACCTTCAGCACCATCAAAATAAGTTTTCAGCAAATAAATAATCACCATAAAACCAATTGGCATAATAAATAAAGGCCAATAAGGATGGGCTTGACTGAGTTCATTGAAACTGTCATTGAGATTGTCACACAGATAAGCAAACAATACACATATCAATCCAACAAGAATCGCCCCACCCCAGAATATCAAACGCCTTCGCCAAAGTGATAGAGACATAAGTTTGCGTGATTCAGTGAAAATCTTATCTTTTTTTAACGCTTTTAAATCGAAATACTTCATGAAAACTGTCTTTACCACTCTAAGCAAAATTGCTGGTGCTATTTTACGCTTTAGTTTCTTGAAAAAAAAGTACAAACAGCTTAATAACTATGACAAAATTAGCTTTACATTATATTAGTTTGAGTTAGTCCAATGAAACAAACGCATATTATTACTATCACCTATGCTTCACCTACTGAGGTTATAGATCAAGTTAGAGCAAAACACCGTTCATTTCTCGATCGTGGTTATGAAAAAGGACTATTTATCGCCTCAGGACCTAATAGTTCACGCAATGGCGGTGTGATATTAGCCTCAGGCGACTTAGATGAAATCAAAACGTTATTGCAGGAAGATCCCTTCATTACTGAAAAAGTAGCTAGCTATAGTTATCATAGCTTTGATCCTGTTAAACATGCCGAAGCATTTAAATGCGAATCAAGGGTTGAATAATAATCAAAAATAAAGTTTACGAGTTGCCAATCCATAATTTATTGTGTTA
>NZ_JBXTEF010000026.1:0-11700 GCF_057495195.1 Cysteiniphilum sp.
ACAGATAGTGAAATACTTTATATAACTGTAGTTGGAAAAAGAAACGATGATGAGGTCTACAAAATTTTTGATCGAAAATAATACTTTACAATTGTTGTCACCAACTCATGCAATTATACTGAGGGGATCTGAACACTTACGAGTTGTTTGGTTGAATAATGATCTCCCTCTTTGGTTTCCTGTGATATTTACAAGCGATAACATCAATTTTATGGCATGATATAGCCTAAATTATCAAAGCATAATGCAAAGGAAAAGTTATGTTGGTCGGACTGATCATTGCCACCTTTATATTGGGTCTTATTATTGGGTTTTTATTCGTCAAAGTTTCAAGCAAATCACAACAAGTAAAGTTAAAAGCACTTGAAGAGCAATTGCCGCAAATCGAAGCATTACTTCAGGATAAAGAGAGTCAACTTCAGCAAAGTCAGCAACAAAACTTGGTATTAACAACGGATCATAAGCATTACCAAGAGCAAGAAAGGCGTTTAAGCCAAGAGCTTAGTATGACGAAACAAAAGTTTGAGATTCGTAGTGAGGAAGTGCTTAAGCTGCAAAATAAACTTGCCAGTGATGAGGTTAAGATTGATTCGTTAGCTAAAGATGGTGAGCGCTTGATCGTTGAGCTTAATAAGTTGTCAACTAAGCATGATGAGCTGTTAGCTAAAGTTGATCATTTAACTGAGGAAAAATCAGCACTTCAGGCGGAGCGCTCAAAACTCCTAAAACACATTGAAGCACAAGAGCAAAACGCACAGGAAAAAATAGCATTATTAGAGAATGCCAAAAAGAGCTTAACGGAACAATTTGAGAATTTGGCAAATCGCATTTTTGAAGAAAAGGGCGAGAAGTTTGCCAATCAGAATAAAGTGAATTTAGCAGAAGTATTGCAGCCGTTTAAAAATGATATTAATGAGTTTAAAAAGAAAGTTGATGATGTTTATGTGCATGAAGCCAAGGAGCGAGCCTCATTACAAAAAGAAGTCAATAAGCTGTTTGAATTAAATCAAGAGATGAACAAAGAAGCGAAAAATCTGACTAAAGCGCTTAAGGGTGATAAGAAACTGCAAGGCGATTGGGGAGAGGTAGTGCTTGAGCGCGTGCTTGAATCATCAGGCTTGCGCAAAGGTCATGAGTATGATGTGCAGACAAGCTTTAAAGCAAGTGATGACGAGGATAATACCAAAGTCATGCGCCCTGATGCGATTGTTCATTTGCCCGATGGCAAAGACGTCATTATCGATGCTAAGGTTTCCTTGGTAAGTTATGATGCCTATACGCGTGCTGATAGTGATAGCTCAAAACAAGAGTATCTTAAGAAGCATATTGACGCTATTCGTCAGCATATTGCGTTGTTATCGTCTAAAAACTACGAGCGTTTATCGCAGGTAAACTCATTGGATTTTATTTTGATGTTTATGCCAATTGAAGCGGCTTTTGTAGTGGCATTTCAACATGATGATAGCTTGTTTCAAGAAGCTTTTAAAAAGCGTATTATTATCGTAACACCAACAACCTTATTGGCAACACTAGGCACTATTCGTAACACATGGAAATATGAAAGTTTAAATAAAAACGCCAGTGACATCACCGATCGCGCAACCAAGATGCTCGATAAATTCCGTGGCTTTGTTGAAGATGTTGAGACACTTGGTAAGCAGTTAGATAAAAGCAAAGAGACTTATGATGGTGCGCTGAACAAGCTAACCAAAGGTAGAGGAAACTTAATCTCCCAAGCCGTGCAACTCGAAAATATGGGGGTACATATGAAAAAGTCGTTACCAAAAGATATTGTTGAGCAATCAGAACTGGAGTTGTCACAACATGAAGATAAGTAAATTCATTGCTCATAGAGGGGCGAATAAAATCGCGCCTGAAAATACGATGTTGGCATTTGAAAAGGCCTATGAGGCGGGAGCGCGCTGGATTGAGCTGGATGTGCAGTTAAGTGCTGATAATATGCTTTTTATCTTCCATGATAATAATGCTAAGAAGCTTACAGGGTTAGATGTTGATCTAACGAGTCAAGCTTGGGCTGATATTAGTGAGCTTCATGTATTAAACGATCGCTTCTCAGAGACGCATGCCAAGATTCCAATGATGGATGAATATTTAGCTTGGATGGCAACTAAACCAGATCTATATATCAATATTGAGATTAAGGTCAAAGCTGAATTTGATGCGGATTATGAATCGTCCTTGGTTAAAAACTTATTGGATCTTGTTGAGCGTTACCCGCAATTACATTCACGTATTTTATTGTCGAGCTTTTCAGAGTGCGTCTTAGCGCAATTGGCAGAAAGTAAAACAAAACTGGCTTGTGAGTTTCTACTGGAGGTTAAAGATTGGCAGCGTGAAGAGCATAGTATTTTTACTGAAATAAAGAAGAAGTTTGATCAGTGGGGCTGTGTCGCTCTAGGTATTAATAGCGCAGTGCTTAATCGTGAGCGTATTGCGCAACTAAAAGAAGCTTTTCACACCGTGCTAGTTTATTCGATTGGGTCATTACCAGATGAAGAAATTCATGAGTTACTGAGCGAGGGTGCTGATAGTGTATTTATCGATAGTATGAGTGCCTTACAATCTGACGTAAAACGCATTGGTTTTTTAGCAACAGGTGATGAAATCACCACCGGTGATGTTATTAATACCAATACTCCTAAGTTAGCTGAGAAGCTCTATGAACATGGTTTTCAGCCGGGGTTACATCTAGCTAGTTTTGATGCTAAAGAGAAGCTCAAAACAAGTTTACGATTCTTGCTGCAAGAGCACGATGTTGTTATTACAGTGGGTGGTTTGGGACCCACCGAAGATGATAAGACCTGCGAGGCGATTGCGGAGGTTTTTAATAAATCGTTAGTGTTTAATGAAGATTCTTGGCAGCGAATTTTCACGCGTATTTCCAGTCGCTTTGCAACTGTGCCTGAGAATAACAAGAAACAGGCGTATTTCCCCGAAGGTGCTGAGGTGCTTGTTAATGCGCAAGGTACGGCAGATGGTTGTTATGTCAATGTTGATAATAAGCATTTGTTTATGCTACCGGGTCCACCACATGAATGTTTGCCAATGTTTGATCAAGAGGTTTTACCTAGACTGCTTTATTTAAAGCTACACAACACGCCGGTACGCTATCAATGGCAATTATTAGGTGCTTCAGAGGCGCATATTGCTGAGATGTTAAGCCCATTAGCAGCTGAATATCAGCTAGAGCTTGGTTATCGTGCGGCATATCCATATCTTGAGGTTAAGCTACATGCCACGACTGCACAGGATGTGTCGTTACTTGCTAATGAGATCACCAAAGTGGTTGAGCCATTTCTAGCAACAACGACTAAGCAACATGCCAGTGAAGTGCTTAAGACGTATCTCAAAACAGGTGAGGTGAGTCTAAGCATGCAAAAAGATGTCACTAAAGGCTATGTATACAGTCATTTAGCACAGTTGATGCCAATCACCGAAATTAAGCCAAAGTTAAGTATTCAGTTGCAAACCAATGGCATGCTTGGGTTTTGGGGTAAGAGTGGACAGTTAGTTGATGATCTGTCGTTAGTTATTAAGGCAAATGACCACATTAAAAATAGAAGCTTTGAACAAGAGCATCATGTGCGTTTTAGTAATAAAGGCAAACATAGTTTTCAATTTATATATGAGTGGATTTGTGCGCAAGTCTTACATGTTATCCAAAAAGAGGGGATTTAAAGAATGAGTAAACCATTAGTTGGCGTTGTTATGGGCTCAAAGTCTGATTGGGAGACAATGCAAAATACCACAGAAACCTTAAAGCAATTGGGTATTCCTTATGAAGTTCAAGTTGTTTCAGCGCATCGCACACCTGATTTATTATTTAGCTATGCGGAAACAGCCGAGCAAAAAGGCTTAAAAGCAATTATTGCAGGTGCCGGAGGAGCGGCACATCTACCAGGTATGCTTGCAGCGAAAACGCATATCCCAGTGCTTGGAGTACCGGTGCAATCCAAAGCCTTATCAGGGCAAGATTCATTGTTATCTATTGTGCAAATGCCAGCAGGCATTCCAGTGGCGACATTTGCCATTGGACGCGCGGGTGCTGTCAATGCTGCTTTGTTTGCATGCAGCATGTTGGCTGCTGAGCATCATGAATATAATGAGGCAATTAAACAGTATCGTCAGGCACAGACGGATAGTGTGTTAAGCTCAACGCAGCTTGAATAGACGATTTATATGCATTTCAAGGCGGTCTTGCCTGTCGCATGTCCTGTCTCAAGCAGTTCATGTGCCTTATAGGCTTCGCTAAGATCAAAAGTATTATGAACATAAACATCTAAAGATCCTTCTTCACAAAGCCCAGCAAGCGTACTAAGTTCGGATAAGTTGGTTTCAGCTAGCATGCCACAAGCATTATAATTAAGACTGTGCGCATGAGCTAGCACTTGATCTCTAGTGTTGGTTGGAATGGTTACTAAGCGCCCTTTAGGTTGTAATGTTTTAAATGAGCGAATGCCTGTATCACCACCAATCAAATCAATGACAAGATCAATATTGTTAATCATGTTTTCAAATGGTGCAACATGGTAATCAATTACCTCATTTGCACCAAGCGATTTAACGAAATCATGATTTTTTTTAGAGGCGGTTGTGATGACATAGGCGCCTGTTGCTTTAGCCAATTGAATGGCTAGATGTCCAACACCGCCAGCGCCAGCATGGATTAATACACGTTCATTATCTTGTAACTTGCCATGTGTATGTAGAGATTGCCAGGCGGTAAGCCCTGCGATGGGCAGGCAAGCTGCTTGCTCCCAAGTGAGCTTGTCAGGTTTAATCACAACTTGACTAGTTTTGATTTTACAATATTGACTATAACCATTAAGGTTATCAAATCCAAGGCGTCCTATAATATGTTGACCTAGGTTAATATTCTGGACATCAATACTCTTATCAATGACTTCTCCACTGATATCAAACCCGATACCTGAAGGAAAGTTAATGTTAGCGCTAGCAAAGCTTGAGCCATTTCTGATTTTAGCATCAATAGGATTTATACCGCTTGCAAAAACCTTTATTAGGAGAGTGTTTCGATCATCAGTATCAATCGTTGGTGGGTCGATCTCGGTGCATTGTAAAACTTGTGGTGAGCCAAAAAAATTAAATTGAATCGCTTTCACGTAAAGATCCTATTTGTTAAATGGGTGTTGTAAATTCATTAGTGGCAATTTCTGCTAATACCGATGTTAAGTTATCAATAAAGCGCTGTGTTGTTGCTGTTGGTAAATCACCACGCAACATAATTCTAATTCCTGCTTTACCTTTTGGAACAATAGGAAAAAAAACAGCTGAACAATAAAAGCCGCGTTTAAACATTTCTTTGGATAGATAAACGGCTTTATCTTGCTCGCCAACTTCAACGACTTTAATATTTAAGCTATTACCTTTCTGTGGTGTGTTGATTTGTTGATCAAATAAATCAATATTACTTTTCAATTGTTGCTGAAGCTGATTAAGCTCTGATGTTTGATGTACTTCTAAGCTTCCTAGTGTGGTGCCTATTGCTGCAGTTCTTAAGCTTTGCGACCAGCCAAGAGGACCTGTCCGGTAGAGGAAGTCATAATGCTTTTTGGAACCAAGCATAGCAATACCTCCTGTACTACCAAAAGCCTTGGCAATTGAAGCAACAATAATTGTTTGCTCATTCATTTCTGGTAACTGAGAGCGTACATAGCCCTCACCTTTTTCTCCCCATGCAGATAGTGCATGCGAATCATCATAGTAAATAAATAAACCATATTTTTCTTGCAGATATTTTAATGCGGTAACATTGGCAGAACCACCCACAGAGTAAACACCATCACATACATAGGCAACACGAGGATATTTTTTGCAAATATCTTCTAAATAATTCATGTCGTTGTGAGGGCATGTTAGAACAAGCGTCTCATCGGCAACAATCGGTTTCATAAAAGCCATCGAAAAATGAGCAAATTTATCAAATACAACGACAAGGGGTTCGCTATTAGTAAGGTGTCCAGACCCTAACATTGGTAAAATAGCTGCGGTTATTGCACTGCATGAAACTGCAGGTAAAACAGGTGTGTCAAAATGTTCCGAAAGTTTAGTTTCAAGCTCTTCCATAATGCCAAGGCGAATTCTAAATTCTGCCATTGATAATCCGGTAACGCCGTTTTCAAGTAGTGCCTTGACGCCTCCTGCGATGACTTGAGGGTGAGAGTTTAATCCTAGGTAGGAGCATGAACATAAATTAACAATTTCTTGCCCGCTATCGAGATCTAAAAGATTATTTTGAGAGCCATTAAATTTTACGCGAATACCTAGCATGTTATTTTGCTGTGCGATATCCCAAGCGTATTCACTTGCCGGCACCATTTTTTGATTATTTCGGTATATATGCGGTCCTATTATTGATGATTGTGATGTGTCTTGTGTCATATGTTGTTCCTGTTTTTTATATGAGTGCAGCAACAGACTCTAGTGATGTTGCATGATCGTGTTGTGTAACATATTGAATATCACATTCTTGTTTAAGCCATTTTCGTACGTCGGGGCTAAGTAGAGGCGCGATTTGTGAAAGTATGGCTTGATAATAACTATTCAGTTGATGTTTTTCCTGAGCTGTTAAGAGTGTTGTATCAATTAGCGCTTTACAATAAGGAATAAGTGTTAATGTTTCAAAGCAATAAAAGGCATTACCCTCTGGGGTTGTTGCTGTGGATTGATCAGTGACTAGGCATAAATTTTCAATCCGGATGCCATAGTGATCTTCTAAATATAACCCTGGCTCGTTACTTATAATCATGCCAGGTTTAAGAGCAACGCCAGTGCTAACTTTAGATATTTTTTGTGGACCTTCATGAACACATAAGGTGCTGCCAACCCCATGACCTGTGCCATGTTGATAATCTAGCCCCTCTTCCCATAAATACATTCGAGCTAATGCATCGAGATGTTCACCGCATGTGCCTTGTGGAAATTTTGCTCGTCCAAGTGCCAAGTGACCTTTTAATACAAGCGTATAATGTTTTTTCTGCTCAGCTGTAGCCTCCCCTAAATGAACGGTTCGAGTAATATCAGTCGTGCTTTCTAGATACTGTGTTCCAGAATCAAACAAATATAAGCTTGAATTATCAATCACTTTATTTGTTTCAGCCGTGGGATCATAATGAATAACTGCGCCATTGCTAGCAAAAGCACTTTTGGTTTCAAAGCTTAAATCAATGGCGTGGGGCATTTGCAATCGAAATTCTTTTAGCTTAGTCGCAGCATCAATTTCCGTAATTCCATAACGCCAATTTTGTTCTAGCCAATATAAAAAGTTAATGATGGCAACAGCATCCTTACTATGGGCTTGTCGCGCACCAGCTTGTTCAATTTTATTCTTGCAGCTCTTTTTCATAATGATTGGCGAGGGTAGATAAATAATCGTATTGTTACTGTTATGGGAAGCCAGATTATAAATCCACATGGATGATTGTTGTTCATCTAGTATGATGGTTCCCTCTAAGTGCTTAAGGTGATGCTCAAACTGCTTATATTCGGAAATGGTGACATGATTTTTCTCAAGATATGCTGAAACTTCAGCATTCAATTTTTGTGGGTCTGTGAATAAGTACGTTTTGTCTTGGCTAACGATAACATAACTAATCAACAGTGGTGTATTCTCAACATCAGCAGCACGAAGGTTGAGTAGCCAACAAATTTCATCTAGCGTGTTAAGTACTAAGTAATTAGCGCTATGCTCAGATAAAAATGCTTTTAACCACTTTAGTTTACTGTCACAACTTTCGCCTGTGTATTGTTGGTTCAATATAAAGGCTTCAGATTGGGGTAATTCAGGTAGTTGGTTGAAATGAAGTCTGCATGTGTCAATTAAATTTTCATCAATAAAGAGTAGCTTGTTTCCTGATTTTGCAAGTTCATCACTGAGGTTATTGGCTCTTTTAATGCTAATGGTTTTTGGATCTATCCCTATTGAGCTATTGTTTGCATTAGCAGTTAACCAATCAGCGGTCTTGGGCAAATAGGCTGTTTGCTTTAATAAGGAAAAAAATTGCTTATCCATTTGGTTTGTTGCTTGTAGAAAATATCTGCCATCTGTTGATAAATAAGCATGTTCCTGACCAATAAGCGCCTCACCTGCTGAGCCTGTGAAACCAGTTACCCATGGTCGGCGAGACCAACATTCAGGTGGGATTTCATTGTTGTGTGGATCTGAGTTTGGGGCAATATAGTAATCTAGTTGGTGTGAGTGCATAAGTTTGCGTAGTACGTGTAGGCGTTCTTGCATGGTAGACATAGATTCTCCTTGATGTCTGTTGTTTTTTAAATAAAGAGTTTAAAATTTAACGATTTGTACTGATTACAGATATGTGATTTCCCTAAAGATAAATTAAATAATAATCACGTGAAAAAATAAATGTCAATGATGTTTAGCGATAAAAATGTATTAAACTTTCATTATCGTCAAAAAACTTTAAATAAAAAGGCGGAAAGCATAAAAATGGGCGCATGTTAAATTTTAAATTAAAAATAAGTTAAAAAATCCAATGAAAACCAATGTTTTATTAAACATACCATTACAATTTGTTACAAATACTTCAAAAAAACGTTGAAATCTAGCTTTAGGGGTGGTAAACCTATAAATGCTTTTTTTAGATCAATATGATTTGAAGTATGCCGATAGGGTAAATGGGACAAGTAACGAAAACATGGGGAAGTTTTATGCAGGGCAAGATGAATTCACTTATCGAAATTGAGTTACAAGGATTAGTGAATTTGGTTGGGGATGTTAACCCAATTCAGATTAATGAATATCAATTACGAATTCTAAACGTTCAGAAACAAATGGAAATCCACAAAATCGATGCCTTGTACGTCAATGCAGGCACTAATTTGCAGTATTTTACAGGGGTTAAGTGGAATCCAAGCGAGCGCATGGTTGGAGCAATTATTCCGCGCGAGGGTAATGTTCGCTATATTTTGCCTAAGTTTGAGCAAGGAACTTTTGAAAGCTTACTGATGTTAGACGGGGAGATTTACTGCTGGGAAGAGCACCATAACCCATATGCCTTATTTGCAAGCGTTGTGCAGCAGTTGAATGTTGGTAAATCTGCGGTTATCGCACTTGATCACTCAATGCCGTTTTTTATTTATGATGGTATTTTGTCATCTTGTCACGGAGTTCAATTTAGCAATGCCGAAAATATTATTACAGCATGCCGTTCAATTAAATCCGAGCATGAGCTTAAAATTATGCAGTGTGCTAATAATATGACGCTAGCGGTGCAAAAAGCGGCAGCAAATATCTTATATGAAGGCATAAGCACAGAGGAAGTAACAGCGTTTATTCATCGTGCTCATCAACGAGTTGGTGCCAATAAAGGCTCAACATTCTGTATCGTTTTATTCGGAAGTGACACTGCTTATCCACATGGGGTAAAACAGCCTAAATGTTTGGATGTGGGTGATGTTGTATTGATAGATACAGGGTGCACATTGCATGGCTATCATTCAGACATTACCCGAAGCTATGTGTTTGGCGAGCCAAGTAGCAAACAAAGGAAAGTGTGGCAAGACGAAAAAGACCTACAAAAAGCGGCTTTTAATGCTGCAATTAATGGTAAGCCATGTGCTGATGTTGATAACGCAGTAAGGGTATTGCTCAAAGAGAAAGGCTACGGCCCAGATTATAATTTGCCTGGTGTGTCTCATAGGACGGGGCATGGTATTGGTATGGATATTCATGAATCACCTAATTTAGTAGGAAGTGATGAAACGCTGCTTAAAGTTGGAATGTGTTTTAGCAATGAACCAATGCTTATTGTCCCAGAAGAGTTTGGTTTTCGTCATGAAGATCACTTTTACATGACCAATGATGGTCCAAGATGGTTTACTAGACCAATGCATAGTTTGGAAAATCCATTCGCAGAGCTAGTTGCTAGCGCGTAGACTCATCTAAATGGATTGTAAATCCAAAAAAAATTCCATTTTATTCAATTATCATTAAATAAGTTAATGTCTTAGACAAAGGAGAAATGTGTATGAATGACATTCCTATTATTGATTTGTCAGAAGCAAGGTTAGGCTCTAAACAAGCAATGAAAGAAGCAGCCTTTTCAATTGATAAAGCATGTAAAGAAGTTGGTTTTTTTGTGCTCACCGGACACGGGGTTGCTAAAGATGTTATACAACGAGCATATGATGGGTTAGCAGAGTTTTTTAGCTTAGAGCCAAAAAGGAAAGTGGCGTGCAAGCTGCCATCAGGCTTTACACTGAATCATAATGATTACACACCTTATGGCTATAGTGGTTTGTTAGAGGAAAATGCATATGCCTATATGGGTGAGTATGGTAAGCCAAGTGATTATGTTGAAAAATTTAGTATTGGAAAACTGATTATTGCACAAGATCCTAAATTATCATGTTTAATAGACAATAATGACGTTGGGCGTATTGTGGGTAAGGCAAAAGACTACTTTGCAGCATTGGAGGATTTATCGCTTTATTTGGCAAAACTATTTGCCATTGCCTTGGATTTACCTGATGGCTTTTTTGAGACAAGAATTCAAAATTCAAATGATTCAATGCGATTACAGACTTATCCTGGGTTTCAAAATGGGTTTACAAATAACCAAGGTATGGCAGAGCATACAGATGGTAGTTTGTTTACGTTATTGACTGACAGCTCTCCAGGAATCCAAGTGATGACCAAAGATAGTCAGTGGATAGAGCCAAATTTGACAGAGTTAGATTATATTCTGGTGAATATTGGCGACTTGATGATGCGTTGGTCAAATGATCAATATGTATCGACTCGTCACCGAGTCGTGTTGCGTGATAAATCTCGGCAATCAATTGTATTCTTTAAACTTGCTAATGATGACACGATGATTGAGGCGTTTCCTAAGTTCTGTAGTGCTGAATATCCTGCTAAATATGCTCCTATCATATATGAGCAATTCTCATTGCAAAAAATGAACGCTTTATTTGGACGAACGCCTGAGGAAGCAATCTAATTTTCACATATCACTTAATAAAGAAGGATCTCATTTATGTATAGCTATTTATATACACCAGCATTAAAGTTGGATGCTCTTGTTCGTAACCCTGCAACCAATGCAAATATGATTGTAGTGGACTTGGAAGATGCAACACACGTTCATAAGAAAGAAGCGGCAAGACATAAAGCCAAAGCATTTAACTTCAAGCCGCTACTGGATTTAGGTATTAAAATCGGTGTGAGAGTTAATAATTTGTCAAGTATCGATGGGCTTTTAGATGTACTGTTATTGCAGGATATGTATCTATCTGGAAATACAGCATTTGAATATGTATTTTTACCTAAAGTGAACCACGCGCGAGATTTAGAAATATATCGCTCTTTTTTTGCAGATAGCCCATTTCAACCTAAAATTTATACATTTATTGAGACGGTTGAGGCAGTGGAAAATGCCAATGAAATTGCAAAACTAAGTGATGCTTTGTGTTTTGGTCAGGCAGATCTTGTGGCACAAATGTATGCTCCAAATCAAGCCTATGTTGATTATGCTAGAGCTAAATTGTGTATTGCGGCAGCTAAGAATAATTTGATGGCAATTGACACGAACTCCTTTGAAATTAACGATATGAATGTATTTAAATGCGAATCAAGGGTTGAATAATAATCAAAAATAAAGTTTACGAGTTGCCAATCCATAATTTATTGTGTTA
>NZ_JBXTEF010000027.1:0-12266 GCF_057495195.1 Cysteiniphilum sp.
TAACACAATAAATTATGGATTGGCAACTCGTAAACTTTATTTTTGATTATTATTCAACCCTTGATTCGCATTAAAAGTATCGATCAGCAAAAGAGCAGACACGCTCAAAGCTATAATTTTCACATTTTATGCCTACTTATTATTGCTGTAGGTATTGCTTTGGTAAGTTTGCATAACTTAAACAATACAATGTTAGAAAACATCGGCTTTATCAGTATGTTTTGCTATGCAGTATATTGGTTGCCGCAAATTATTAAAAATATGAAAGACAAAAATGCCACAGCATTTAGCGTAATTTTTCTGGTACTCAATGTGCTTGCACTTGTCTGTGATGAAATATCAGCATTAAGCTTTGGTTGGCCATTGCCGAGTATTATCAGCCCTATTGTGATTTTAAGCTTACTATTTATTATGGTTGGGCAGTACTATTATTATCAACGTCTGAGAATGATTATTGATTAGTACTAAATTAGTGCTATATCAATTATTTTGATATACAAATCAAGAAACTTCAGTATGCTAAGCGCTATCAATGGATCTAGTATAAGATAGTTTAAATATGGCTGTTTCTGAAGTAGAGCGCTATCAAGCAAGTAAAAAAGTCACCATTGTTGGGATGTTTGTTAATACCATCCTGGCGCTATTAAAAATGTTAATTGGTCTAGTGGGGGGATCGCCTGCATTATTCGCCGATGGCGTACATTCATTTTCGGATTTATTAAGTGATATTATGGTGCTTTTCGCAGCCAAACACGCCAATAAAGGTGCTGATAGCAATCACCCGTATGGACATGAACGCATTGAGACTTTGGCAACGGTTATTCTGTCAATCATTTTAATTCTAGTGGCATTACTCATTACTTATCATGCTTTAGCTAATTGGTTTTCGGGCGAGTTAATGATTCCTGATCAGTGGACAATTTATGCGGCTATTTTTTCAATTTTGGCCAATGAAGGGCTTTTTCGCTATACGATGGTTACGGCTAATCGCATTGATTCTGATCTTTTGCGTGCTAATGCTTGGCATAGTCGATCTGATATGTGGTCATCCGTTGTCGTACTTGTAGGCTTAATCGGTAGTATGCTAGGCTTGATGTGGATGGATGCATTGGCAGCAATTGTCGTATCTATTATGATTGGCAAGATGGGCGTTAAATGGTGTTATAAAGCATTGTCTGAGTTGGTAGATACTGGTGTTGATAATGAATTATTGCATCAAATTGAAGAAATCATTAGAAATGTTGATGGTGTTAAACATCATCACTGCTTACGCACACGTCAAATGGCAGGACAAGTGGTGCTTGATGTGCATATTTTGGTTGATTCACACATCACCGCATCAGAAGGGCATTATATTGCAGAACATGTTCGCGGTGCGCTCACCTTAGCAATTGATAATATCAAAGATATTACAGTGCATGTCGATGTTGCTGAGCACCCTGAAGAAATTGTTAATCCTGAAGATATGCCGCCAGCGCGTAAAGAGATTTTGCAACAATTAGCAAGCTATATTAACAAAAAGCATCAAAACGTCGATTTATGTCAAATTGAGATGTTTGTTTATTACTATCCTAAACGGATTGAGCTATACTTACTGGCGCCGGCTAAGGAGCTGGAAATATTGCGGTTAATTGATGTGGAGCGTTTTCAGATCGATGGTGTTAGATCAACTAATGTGAAGCTGTTTGGTAATAATCAATAATAAAGATGTGTGTATGCACTAAAGTGTGTGAGTAATTGCTTTAGGTCAATCGCTATTTTTTGTTTATCAGACATCTTTATATAACAAGTAAAAAATAAGGATGATGTAGATATGCATAGCTTGGTATTTGTGTTCTTTTTAGTGTTTTTTGGCGCGTCAGTCTTTGCGACGTTAGCACTCTATACACGACAAGCTATTATTGTTGCTTATATTGCTTTAGGTGTTATTGTTGGCCCTCATTGCTTAGGGTTTATTGCGGATACCACGACGGTCCATGAGATATCAGACATCGGTATTATGTTTTTGTTGTTCTTATTAGGGCTTAACTTAGAAATCAAAAGCATGATCAAAATGCTCGGTAAGGCGATGTTTGTTTGTATCACAAGTAGTGTAGTATTTATTGCAGCTACCGTGTTGATTTGTCACTTCTTTGGTATTGGTGCACAAGGTTTTATTATAGGTGCTGCATTAATCTTCTCAAGTACAATTATTTGTTTAAAGTTGCTACCAACAACGGCATTACATCATAAACGCATTGGAGAGTTGGTGATTGCCATTTTGCTTATTCAGGATTTAATCGCGATCCTGATGCTTACCTTTATCAGTTTATGGTCATCACAAACTGACAGTTTCCATTTGTTTTCATTAATTAAATTACTATTAGCATTACCGGTTTTAGGTGGTGTGGGCTTTTTAGCGCAACGTTATTTTTTATTTAAACTCTTCAGAAAATTCAGCCGCTTTCAAGAGTATATATTCTTATTATCCATTGGTTGGTGTCTTGGTATGGCACAATTAGCAGTTGTTTTTGGCTTATCCAATGAGATTGGTGCATTTATCGCCGGTGTCACTGTCGCAAGCTCACCGATTGCCAAATATATTTATGAGAACTTAAAGCCGCTACGTGATTTCTTTTTGATATTGTTTTTCTTTTCAGTTGGTGCAGGTTTTCAGATTGCATTATTACCTTCGGTATGGGGCGTGGTGTTAGCATTAACAATTCTAATTTTAGTGCTAAAGCCTATTGTTCATTTTGTTACCTTGTGGTTAGTGCGCGAGACACCAAAAGAGTCTTTTGAGATTGGTATGCGCTTGGGGCAGGGCAGCGAATTCTCTTTGATGTTGATTGCATTAGCAAATACCGCGGGCATTGCCACCGTAAGCTCTGAAATTATCGTTGAAGCAGTCGCTATTCTAAGCTTTATTGTATCGTCGTATATTGTTGTTTTAAGCTATCCAAGCCCAATTGCAGTTTCGGATCGTTTAAGAAGAGATTGATGTGATTTATAAAAGTTAAATTGAATTTTAAGTACCTCTCACCCGTGCAGCAAAAGTTGCACGAGCAATCCCACAAGGGGAGAGGTTATTTCACGTTGGCTTAAAGTTAGTCAAAGCCATAATGTAATTCAATCTTAAGCTCACCCTTCGACTGGGCTCAGGGTACGGTTTACAATTAACGTTGGCTGAGCGTTAGTCGAAGCCATAGTATAATTGGTTATTCTAGTGGCAGCCTGATTCTTTGCTATTAACCGTCACCGCACATCCTTTGCTACAGCCTTTGTTTAACTCAAGCTCAAATCGGAATTTCTGTGAGAAATATTTCATCGCAAGTACCAGTAGAATCATATAGATAATAACACCAATAATCCAACTCAGTGCATGAAGTGGCGTACTTGCTAGTTGTGCTAATTGATAGACAATAACCGCAGCAACATAGGCAATTGAAGTACTCCAAAGTACTGACATCCACGCCCAACCACGCGTTGCCTCACGTGCCATCGCACCAATGACTGAAGCACAAGGAACATATAAAAGAACAAATAACATATAGGCAAATGCCGCAGCTAATGAACCAAAGGCAACCACCATTGAGCCCATTGCAGTTTTATCCATATTGGCATCTGCTTCATTTGCGGCAAATGGATTGATAAATGCACTTAAGCTCATGTTTTTGAAGCTATCAATGGTATCATGCCAAGAAGCGGCAATACCACCCCAAAAATTAAACTTCTCGCTTGCGGCATCGGCTAAACTTTGTGGTTTTTCTTGCGTATAAAGTGTGTTTAAAGTACCAACAACAACCTCTTTGGCTAGTGTACCAGTTAAAAGACCAACGGTTGCCTGCCAGTTATCTTCAGTAACCCCCATCGGTTTTAAAACAGGTGTAATCGTGCGTCCAGTTTGTGCAAGGATTGAATCAGGTGAGCCACCGGCAACGACAACACCATTGGTTTGAATACTATTTAAAGTACCAACTAAAACACAAATTGGGACAATGACCTTACCTGCTCTAAAGATAAAACGCTTTAAACGGCTCCAACTATTTAATCCAATGGTTTTAAAGTTAGGTAAATGATATACGGGTAGCTCCATAACAAACGGCGCGCTTTTACCGGTTAATAACGCAAATTTCACGACATATCCAGTAATAATGGCGCCTAAAATACCTGCAATATATAAACTAAACACGATCAAAGCGCTGTTTTGTGGGAAAAATGCTGCGGCAAATACAGCAAAAATCGCTAAACGTGCACCACAAGACATAAATGGTGCCATCATGATCGTCATCAGGCGATCGCGTCGAGTCTCTAATGTTCTTGTTGCCATAACGGATGGCACATTACAACCAAAGCCAACAATCAGTGGTACAAAGGCTTTGCCAGGCAGTCCAATCGCTTGCATAAAACGATCCATAACATAAGCAGCACGTGCCATATAGCCGGAGTCTTCCAAAAACGATAAGAATAAAAACATGCAGCCAATTTGAGGGATAAAGGTCAAAACGGTATTAATGCCTAAACCAACACCTTGTGCAATGACAGCAACAAGCCACAGTGGCAAGCCAATGTAAACACCTAAATGTGTCATTCCTTCAACAAATATGACACTTGATGTATTGTCAAATAATGGTTGCAACGCACCACCAATGGTAATTGAGAATTCAAACATTAAATACATGACAAACAAAAATACCGGAATACCTAAGTATTTATTCATGCAGAGTCTATCGATCATTTCAGTTGCTTTGTGCTGTGAAACTTGGCTTTTTTGTGCACTTTTATTAACGATGTCAGCGATGGCTTGGTAGCGTGCACTTGATAGGGTAATATCAGCTGTGTGGTCAAGTTTGAGTGTGAGTTTTAATGCTTGTAAGCGATTAAAGTCAGTTTCCGGCAGTAAATGTTTAAGTAGATAGTTATCCTCAGCAATTGAAGTGCTTAGCCATAGGCTTGGATAACTATAATTCGCTTCGGTAATTTGGCTAGTCAATTTATTAATTGCTTCAGGGTAGTAATGAGTTAGATCATAACTAGAGGCGTTTTGAGGCTTGAATAATGTAGTCTTTAATTCACTGATACCTACTTTTTTGCGTCCAATAACAGGGATAACTGTGCAGCCTAGCGTTTGTTCCAGTTTATGATAATCAATAGCAATACCTTTTTTGCTGGCAACATCGATCATGTTAATAGCAAGAATCAATGGGATGCCCGTTTCCATTAATTGTGTCGTCAGATATAAATTGCGTTCAAGGTTCGAGGCATCAATGACATTGATAATTGCATCAGGCTTCTCTTCAACGATAAAGCGTGCGGCAATTTGCTCGTCAATAGATGACTCATCACTGGCGGTTAAGGTATAAATGCCGGGTAAATCAACAATTTCTATGCGTTGATTATTGAAATCAACTTTACCAACTTTTTTATCAACGGTTACACCACTCCAGTTACCAACCTTTTGTTTAAGACCGGTGAGTGCATTAAAAAGCGTTGTCTTACCACAGTTTGGATTACCAATAATTGCATATTTCATAAGGCTTGTACCTGCATGTAAAGAATTTCTGATTTACGTAATGACACAGAGAAGTTTTTAATCGAAATGTGATAAGGATTACCAAAAAGTGCTTTTTTGGCGATATAAAAAGTCTCACCAGGAATAAAGCCTAATGACAATAGTTTCTGCATATAATTGCGTGGACAATTATCATTAAACCCAAGAATTTTATAAGTTTGTTTCGTTTTGATATTCATAAAGGGTAGGTATATCAATCAAAGGGTGCTTGATTATAAACAGGCGTTTTCTTTAAGTCAATCCAACTGAGAAGGGTTATCATTTTTGTTTGGCGATTTCAGCAATTCGTTTCCCTAAGGCTTTTGCTAAGATAATCTCATCTTGAGAAAGTGGTTTATCGGAATTGAGCCCATTGTAATGACTTAAGCCATAGGGCGTACCACCAGTTTGCGTATTTTGTAACGAAGGCTCACTGTAGGGAATGCCAACGATCATTGCGCCATGGTGTAAAAGTGGTAACATCATCGAAAGTAAGGTAGTTTCTTGACCGCCGTGCAAGCTTGCTGTAGAGGTGAAAACAGCTGCAGGTTTGTTGATTAATGCACCTTTAAACCATAGATCACTTGTCGTATCAATGAAATACTTAAGGGGTGCTGCCATATTACCAAAGCGGGTAGGGCTGCCCACAATAATGCCTGAGCAATTAACAAGATCCTCTTTGGTTACGTACATCGCGCCACTATCAGGAATGTCACTTTCAGTTTTTTCGCAATTGGCTGATACATTTGGTACGGTTCTAAGCTTTGCTTCTAAGCCACCAAGTTCAACGCCTTGCGCAATTTTCTCCGCCATTGCTTTTGTTGAACCGCCTTGACTATAATAAAGGACTAAGATGTTTTGCATAAAAAGGATCCTTATGACTAAGTTAATACAAGGCTATAGTAAGCGATTTAGCCACTTCTGGGTATCAGTGTTTAGGGAATATTTGCAACAAAACTGTTTAACCAAGGCATCCAGTTTGGCTTTGACAAGTCTTTTTGCCTTGGTACCACTTCTTATGGTGTCAATTTCAATTTTGAGCATGCTGCCTGCATTTAAAAGCATTCAAGGTGATTTTCAACAGTTTATTTTGCACAATATGCTGCCAAGCTCAGGCGAGGCTGTAAATGAGTATTTAAAACTCTTTATGAAGAATCGTGCGGGATTGCCGATTACTGCAGTTGTGGTACTTTTTTTCATTAGCATTATGATGATGCGCTCGCTTGAAAAAGTACTAAATGACATCTGGCAGGTCAAAAAAGAGCGTCCCTTATCACAGGCTTTTTTATTGTATTGGGCAGTATTGAGCTTGGGCCCTTTACTTGTTGGTGCAAGCTTAGGCTTGAGCTCTTACTTATTATCATGGCATTGGTTAAATGATGGGTTTAGTCAGCTGATAAGTTTTCTGCAGGTTTTACCTTTTGTTTTTAACCTCATTGCATTCACGTTTATTTATCAAGTCGTGCCATATACGCGTGTTAAATTCAAGCACGCACTATTGGGTGGTTTGATGATGGCAGTTGTGTTTGATTTAGCCAAAAAAGTATTTGCATGGTATGCGCTAAACTTACCAACCTATGAGATGCTTTATGGCACATTAGCGATTATTCCACTGTTTATTTTATGGATTGCGATTTCATGGCAATTATTTTTATTAGGTGCTATCGTTGTGCGCATGTTAAGTGTGCCACCGGTGTTACGCGTGAAGCAAAAAACACCGCAATTTAGCTTGGCTATTGATGTGTTGCGTCTTTTATATATCAAGCAAAAAAGCAAATGTGCGATTGATAAAGAGGTATGTGCAAAAAATTTGTCACATATTGATTTAAAGCTATTAGATGCTGTTTTGATCGCATTAGTCAAATATCAATATATCAGCATTACCCAAGAACAAAAATATGTTTTAAGTTGTGATTTATCACAAGAGAAATTAAATGATTTTTATCAAAATATGCATAGCTTTTTGTCACTTCAAGATGATCGCAATCAGGCATTAAATGGCTTAAGAAAAACCATTTATCAGCAAATGGACAAGCCTTTAATTGATTTTATTTCGAATGATCACTGACATTCAACAGCAAAGGGATTACACTGTGGCAATTGATGGTAAGGAGTGAAAACTTCATGGCAAAAACTTTTCTTTTTTATGATTTGGAAACAACTGGAATCAATAAATGCTTTGATCAAATCATTCAATTTGCAGCGGTGCGCACCGATGAGATGCTAAATGAAATTGAGCGTTATGAGTTTTTAATCAAATTAAATCCAGATACGATTCCCAATCCTGAGGCATCGATTACTCATCATATTTCGATTGAACAAGCTAATACTGGTCTTTTTGAATATGAAGCGATTAAAAAAATCTATGGATTGTTCAACACCCCTGAAACGGTGAGCTTAGGCTATAACACTTTAAGCTTTGATGATGAATTTTTGCGTTTTGCTTTTTTTAAGAATTTA
This sequence comes from Cysteiniphilum sp., assembly GCF_057495195.1. NCBI lineage: Bacteria > Pseudomonadati > Pseudomonadota > Gammaproteobacteria > Thiotrichales > Fastidiosibacteraceae > Cysteiniphilum > Cysteiniphilum sp. The sequence continues at coordinate 7,991 of NZ_JBXTEF010000027.1, forward strand.
TTTCCAGCATATGATCATCAATATAAAAATAATTGCTCACGCATGGATTTATATCCAATAGTTGCTTCCTTTTATTTATTTGCCAATGAGGTGCTTAGTTGGCCTATTAATGATGAGAATAAGGTGTCATTGAAGTTAGAAGACATCAATGCGCAAAACGCCTTGTATACTGAAGGGCGCGCGCATGATGCATTAACCGATGTGCTTGTTACTTTGGAATTGGCGCGTAAATTAAGATCACACCAACCTAAAATGTGGGCGTATTTAAGCGCACGTTTTAATAAAACTGAAGATCAAAAGGTTTTGTCACAATTGGATATTGGTCTGAATATTAATGGTGAGGATTATCAGCAAGCTTTAATGATTTCAGGGCGCTTTGGTTATAATGAGCGCTTTATGTTGCCGGTACTTAATTTGGGGCAGCATTGGCATTATAAAAATCAGTGGTGCTTTTTACGCCTTGATTATGCTGAGCTGACCGAAGTGAATATTGATAATTTATCAGAGCATTTCTTAACGGTGAACAAAAAATGGGGTGACTTGCCACTGGTATTGCCCGCGAAAAAGCGCTTTTTAGCGCATTTATCACCAGAGCGTATCGCACTGATTAAACGCAATAAAGAATTCTTAATTCAAAATCCGAGCTTATTTGTAGATATTAAAGAATCTGCTTTAGATTTTAAATATCCAGAGGTCGAACATATTGACGTTGATGCCTCACTTTATACAGCAGGGTTTATGAATTATGCTGAGCAGGCATTGTGTGAGCACTTTCATCAAAAAGCAGTTGGTGACAAGATTAAACTAATGCGTGAGATGAATCGTGGGCTGTATGAGCGTGCATTACGTGTTATCGGTAGAATGGCACCAGATAAGCTAACACCTGAAATGCAAGGTGAGTTTCAGGAATACTTAGAGAAAATTGCGAGCTTTGACCCTCAAAATATGCCTGTTGATTTTAAAGGCGGGCGTAAAGTCTCGATTCCTGAAGTTTATGAGCGTATCCAGAAACTGCGTGAAAGCGAACTTACTGAAGAGCAGCTGTACTTACTTGATGAGTTAGAGGCGTATTTGTCTTTGTAAAAAACAATAACGTAGGGGCGTATTGCATACGCCCAATTTTGAAAAGGTAGGTAATAAAAATGTTGCAGTTAGACGCCAGTGGCTGGCTAAATAAAGCCAAGATTATAAAATCACCCAATTATAATGCGCGCCCAGATAATATAGATATTGAGTTATTGGTAATTCATTGTATTTCATTGCCAGAAGGGCAGTACGATAACCATTATGTTGAATCGCTTTTTCTAAATGATCTGGATTGTAACTTAGATCCAAGTTTTAAAGATCTTAAAAACCTTAAAGTCTCAAGTCATTTTTATATTACAAGGCAAGGTGAGATTATCCAATTTGTTGCAACTGAAGATCGCGCTTGGCATGCTGGAGTGAGTACTTATAAAGGCAAAAGCAATTGCAATGATTTCTCAATCGGTATTGAGCTGCAAGGCACCGATAAAACAGTTTTTACTTCAGCACAATACACAAGTTTAATTGAGCTGACAAAAGCAATTATTACAAGATATCCTGCAATTAAAGATAATATTGTTGGGCATAGTGATATTGCGCCAACACGCAAAATAGATCCAGGCATTGGGTTTAATTGGGCATGTTTTCGGGAATATATCTAACGATGGGTATGTTAAGAATGAAAAAATCAAGCTTGGGTAAATGAGGCATTTCTATATAAAAACTGCCCGCCCATTATTGAGTTTGTATTTATGCTGGTTAGAAAGTTATTAGGATCAAGCTTACCTAAGAAAAGAACAGATGTATTATTTGGTAGGTTCTTAAAGCTCAGCATGGCGGAAGTGTCTGTAGTATAATCGCTTTTGCTAATAGTGAAATATACTAGCTTGATTGTTTGATGTTGGTCATTAACATATTGAAGTGTTTTTTGTTGTAAAGGATGATTGCCTATAGATGTGGATATGTTGGCGTCAGAACTACCCAAAACAACATAGTATTCGTTTGATCTGTAAATATAAGGTGAATTACTTTGAAATTCTGATTCAGTCGTATTTGCAAAAATAGGTGGATTGAATCCTTTACTATTCTCGGATATTGTAATAGCTGGCGTAAAGGGAATCTCATCAAATAGACGAGGGATTGATAGTTCATGCTTATCAAGGTCAAAATAGTTATCTATGCTACCGTCAATGATTACTGCATGATCACTGATGTTTTCAGCTTGTAAATGACAAGGTGTAAAGCCTGATGACACATTAAGCTCTTGAGGGCAATCATCATTACTAAGTACGATGTTTTCACCAGATAAAGAACGATTGACTAAGGTCAAAAAACCATTAGTTGGAATGGTAGTATTATTGCCAATGTTAAAATTATTCTGATTATAACTTAAATCAACTTGATGGGAGGATGCACCTTTTGAGGTAAGAGCAATGGGAGTGTTAGCACTTATTTTTAATAAAACACCTGTGTGGGCATTATCCGTGGTGGCGCTGCCGCCACCACCGCCACAACCAGATAAAACAAATATACTTGACAGCATTAAATACTTGTATTTTGTATTGATGCTCATTGATTTCATAATTCTCCCCTTTATATGTTGATCGTTTATGTAAATAATCATATCTTGGATATGCTGTGATCAATTATGAGGGGGTTATGTGTTGAAATTATGTAGTTTAATCATTATTTTGTAGTTTTAAGCAGATTGTCTTGAAGTAATGATGGACATCAAAAAAAGAAAAATATCCTACTGTTTCCTTTGTTAAGCGCTTCAGGTAGAATCTCATCTCATGATGGAAGGCTAAGACCTAATAACAATGAAAAAATCATTCTACAACATTCCTGCCACACGGCTTTTGCCAAGTAAGTGGGATATTTTTTCTTTATTTTTTGTACTTTCAATGGTGTTTGTTGTTGCTTGGGTGTGTAGCTCACTAGGTGGTAATGTTGATTATCGTAACCTTACGAGTGTGACACAATACGAGCATATCTCAATGGACCTGTGGAATCTACCAAGGTATGCAGCTGATACCACAGTGCGAATGTTTATTGCATTATTTTGCTCATTTATATTTAGCTTTGTTATTGGTGCATGGGCTGCTAAAAGCAAACGTGCGGAGAGCGTGATTATTCCAATTATCGATATATTTCAATCGATTCCAATTTTGGGCTTTTTAGCCATTACTATTACTGGTTTTTTAGCTATTTTCCCGTATTCGTTATGGGGCGCACAATTGGCGGTAATCTTTGGGCTCTTTACCGCGCAAGCTTGGAATATGATGTTAAGTTTTTATCAATCACTTAAAACGATTCCTAAAGAGCTGCGTGAAGCAGCTGATATGTATCAATTATCAGGTTGGCAGCGTTTTTGGAAGCTTGAAGTACCTTTTTCAATGCCTGGACTTATCTGGAATACGATGATGTCGATGTCAGCCAGTTGGTTTATGATTGTCGCATCTGAAAGTATTGTCGTTAATTTCTCAGCGACAACATCAGCGGCTATTAATTTACCGGGGATCGGTACTTTTATCGATCAGGCAAATAATGAAAGAAATTTCACAGCAGTCATTGCTGCCATTGTTGTCATGCTTGTTGTGATCGTGCTTTATGATCAACTTATCTTTCGTCCAATTGTTAAATGGTCTGAGAAGTTTGTCGTCAGTGATATGCAACAAGAAACAGGTTCAAACTCATGGTTTTTAACGTTATTACAACGTTCAACGATTTTGCAAAGCTTTAGTCATTTTATGGCAGTGCAAGCCAATCGATTGGTGAATATCTCCTATCTTAAAAAAGACCTAAGTAAAAACTATAATCAAATCGAGCATCAAAAAAATGAGCGTGAAAACTCTCGACTACAAGCCGCTATTTGGCAGCTGTGTGTTGCATTAAGTGTTGCTTTATTTTTGTATTTATCTTGGCAATTTATCTATGGTAATAAAGAAGATCCAATCACTTTTGCTGAGACTGCTAAAGTATTCGGTTATGGTGCATTAACTGCTCTTAGGGTTCTTGTGCTTATTGTATTAGCTTCAATTATTTGGGTGCCCATTGGGATTTGGATTGGCTTAAGACCAAAAGTTGCTGAGAAAGTGCAGCCTTATGCGCAGATTTTTGCTGCTTTTCCAGTTAATGTGCTTTATGGATTATTTGGTACCGTTGTTATCGCGTTTAATTTAAATTTTAATATCTGGTGCATTTTGCTTATGGCATTAGGTACGCAGTGGTATATCTTATTTAATGTGATTGC